>CALAJO010000009.1 GCA_937922745.1 uncultured cyanobacterium | reverse complement strand
ACTGCTGGCTGGACAACACCTGGCTGTAACGATCGAACTCCTGGTTAACCACCCGGATCGTTTCCTGCCGGGCTTCTTCATCCATCGCCGAGAACTTTTGCTCTTGTCCCTTGGGTGGGAGGGCATACAGGAAGGAGCAAGCCGTATGGGTGGGTGTTAAATAACGGTGTAGCCCCTCGATAACCGTATTGGAATGTGGGGTCACATCCAGCGCAATATCAATTTCCAGCAAAGCGCCATGCGAAGGCGCCGGATGTTGCAAGGACGGATTGGTCTGTAAGTCTTGTGAAGCCATCATTCTCATTCCTTTCACTAGGGAGGCTCCCCACAGTTTAAAGGAGAAACAGCAGCAGCGCAATTCGACAGACAGCCCATTCTGAAGGCACAATGGAAAAACGCCTTCAGCCGTCAGGCTTGTCTTGAATTAGAATTAAGACCCAGGGGTCTTAATATTGATAAATGAATTCGAACTAGCGGGTGGGCACGTAGGGAAACCACTCGTTTGCCCAGGATTCCAAGGCTTCGAGGATCGGTTTCATGGCCTGGCCTTTGTCGGTCAGTTCGTATTCCACCTTGGGGGGAATCGTGGGATACTGCTGACGCAGGATGAGGCCATAGCGCTCAAGGTGCTTCAGGCGGGCAGACAACGTTCTGGGGGAGATGCCGGTAACCTGGGCTTCCAGCTCCACAAAGCGTTGGCGGCCAAAGTGACTCAGGATCTGGATGATTTGAAAGGAGTATTTGTCACCGACCAGGGCCATAGCCCGCTCCACTGGGGATTCCAACTGGTGAATCTCCTCGTTAATGAGACGATTCAGGTTTTCGGCCAGTTTATTAATCGTTTTCTGAGTCACGAGAGCATCCTTTAAATCTTGATACTTTACTTGTTATAGTATAGCCATACGAATCCGTAAAATCAACCTATGAAAAATAAATTAACAAAACTTTGTATCCCTGTCGAATTATTATTTCTATGCCGCAAGGGCTATGGGTAGTAAAACGACGTAATGGCGGCATCATGGGAGGAGGGTCTTTCGTAGGGCGAATATTAAAATTATCTCATGGCGAGGGGTTTTAAAAAGGGGAAAATCTTCGAGTTTACATGGCTATGCGCTGGGCTGCGCCACCAGGCCGGAAGGGGGAGGCGATTGCAGGCGTGGCGTTTGGATGCGAATGATTTCCCCAAGGCCATTGGATAAGGAAGGCTGGAGCGCTTGCATAGCCTGGTCGAAATTGACCCAGAATTGCTGGCCCGCCACCATTCGGGTTTGATCCGACCAGTAGAACACAACGGGGTCTTCTCCTTTGACGCTTTTAAGGATGCTGCGCAGCCGATCCACTTCTTCGTAGCGAGGCGGCTTTTTAAACTCCAGCGCCAGGATGCGGAACTGCTCCAGCGGGCGCAATGCATTCACCACAATGCTGATGCTGTCATCGCCGCGAACCTGGAGTTTTCCGGTCAAAATCACCTTCTGGCCCTCCTGCATCAGCGAATCGAACTGTTCAATCGAATCGCTGAAGGCGACAAACTCCGTATGGCCCGTCAGGTCTTCCAGTTGCCCAATGCGCATGGGTTTGTTGGTCTTGGTGATCTTATGAATCATGGAGGTGATCAGGCCGGACAAGATGACCTGGCTGCCATCGGCCACTTCCGGCAGCTCCTTGATGGTGTGGGTCGCTGCCAGCGGTAGGACGTCAATCACGTCATCCAGCGGGTGGGAGCTGACGTAGGAGCCCAGCAGCTCCTTTTCATACTTCTGGATTTCCTTGGTCGTAAACTCATCCGGCTCGCCAACCAGGTTCAACTGCTCGCGAAAGCCGCCACTGTCACTGTTCCCGCCCAAGGCCGCAAACAGGCTCACCTGTCCTGTTTCTTTCTGTTCGGCAAGGCGGCTTGCGTAATTGTACAGATTTTCCACGTTGGCGTAAAGTTGCCTCCGAGTGATTCCCAATGTATCGAACGCGCCAACCAGGATCAGGCTTTCCAGGGTGCGACGGTTAATGGATTTCAGGTCGGCCCGCTCGCAAAAATCTTCCAGCGAGGTAAACGGCCCGCCTTCGCGGATCTGGATAATCCGTTCCACCACGGCTTCACCCACGTTCTTGATGGAGGCCAGGCCGAAGCGGATGGCGTACCCGTCCGGCGTAAAGTCCGCATCGGACTTGTTAATGTCCGGCGGGAGGACGTTGAGTCCCATTTTCTTGGCGGTCAGGATGTACAGCTGAATCTTGTCGAGGTCGCTACTCACGCTGGACAACAGCGCCGACAGGTACTCCACGGGGTAATGTACCTTGAGGTAAGCGGTCTGGTAAGCGATAAAGGCATAAGCCGCCGAGTGCGAGCGGTTAAAGCAGTACTTGGCAAATTCGGTCATGGCATCGAAGAGGGTGTTGGCGATTTTTTCGTCCACATTGCGTTCAGCAGCGCCTTGCAGGAACATTTCCCGCTGCTTGTTCATCTCCTCTTCTTTCTTCTTCCCCATTGCGCGACGGAGCAAATCCGCTTGCCCCAGCGAGTAGTTGGCGAGCGCCTGGGCAATCTGCATAATCTGTTCCTGGTAAACAATGGTGCCGTAGGTGTCCTTTAAAATCGGCTCCAGGTCAGGATGATCGTATTCTACTTTGGATTTGCCATGTTTCCGCTTGACGAACTCTTCTACCATGCCGGAGTTGAGCGGCCCAGGGCGGAATAGAGCCACCAACGCGTTGATGTCCTCAAAGGTGGTGGGTTTTAAGTCCTTTACCAGCGCTTTCATCCCGCCGGATTCCAACTGGAAGACCCCGTCGGTCTGGCCTGCGGCCAGCATGGTGTATACTTCCGGGTCATCCAGGTGAAGTTTTTCCAAATCCAGCGTTTCCTGGTGATGCTTCTCGATGAGCTTGACCGTATTGCTCATAATCGTCAGGTTCCTCAGGCCCAGGAAGTCCATCTTCAGCAAGCCCAGCTTGGCCACATCATCCATGGAGAACTGCGTGACCGTATTGCCATCCTTGGACAGGGCCAGCGGCACCACCTCGTTGAGGGGGTCTTTGGAAATGACCACGCCGGCCGCGTGGACGCCCGTGTTGGCATTGATACCTTCAATCTGCAAGGCAAAGTCCACAATCTGCTTCACCCGCGTATCGGATTCGTAGAGCTTGCCCAGCTCCATATCCGGCTGGATGGCGTCCTTGAGCTTGGTGCCGGGGGCGGACGGGATCATCTTGGCCCATTTGTCGCTCTCCGCATAGGGGATTTCCATCACGCGACAAACGGCTTTCAGGGCAGCGCGGGCGGCCAGCGTGCCAAACGTAATAATCTGCGCGACCCGCTCCGTGCCGTAGCGATCGGTAACGTACTGGATAACCTGCTCCCGCTTGTCGATGCAAAAGTCGATATCAATATCGGGCATGCTGATCCGTTCCGGGTTTAAAAATCGTTCAAACAGCAGGTTATGCTCAATCGGATCGATGGACGTAATCCCCAGGGAAAACGCCACGCAACTTCCCGCCGCGGAACCCCGGCCCGGGCCGACCGGGATGTTGTTCTTGCGGGCATAGTTGATAAAATCCCAAGTGATGAGGAAGTAGGCCGGAAAGCCCATGTGGTTGATCACGCCCAGCTCATGCTCGATGCGATGTTCGATCTCCGGCGTAATGGTTTGATAACGCTCCGCCGCGTGGGAGTAAACCAGCTCTTTCAGGTAGCTCTCCGCATTATGCCCTTCCGGGACGGGGTAGTCCGGCAGCAGGTACTTGTCCATTTCCAGTTCGAGGTTGCATTTCTCCGCGACCTTCAAGGTGTTCTCAATGGCGCGCGCCGCCAGGTCTTCCCCCATCGGGGCGAAGAGGTCGTACATTTCATCGCCGTTGCGCAGGTAAAAGGTGGGGCTATGGAAGCGGAACCGGGACGTATCGCTTAGGTTTTTCCCCATTTGCAGGCAGAGAAGAATGTCGTGCATGGCGGCATCTTCCGGGCGGCTGTAGTAGCTGTCATTGGCGACAATCAGGTCGATATCCAGCTCCTTGCCCAGGCGAACCAGTTCGGCGTTAACTTTCTTTTCCCCTTCAATCCCGTGATCCAGCATCTCCAGGTACAGGTCGTCACCAAAAACATTTTTCATCCATTTGGCGCGCTCACGGGCCTCTTCCGGGTTGTTCCGCAAAATCGGCTGGGACAGCGCCCCGGATAAACCGGCGGTTAACGCTACCAGCCCATCGGAATGGGCTGCCATCTGCTCCCAATTGATGCGCGGCTTATAATAAAACCCTTCCAGGTGTGACATGGATACCAGTTTAACGAGATTCTGGTAGCCCTTCTTGTCTTTTGCCAGCAAAATGACGTGGTGTTGCTGCCGCTTGCTGACCCGATCGGTGGGGTCGCCCTCAATCACGTACATCTCACAGCCGATAATGGGTTTGACGCCAGCCGCCTTGGCCTTCTGGTAAAGCTCAACCGTTCCGTACATCACGCCTAAATCAGTTACCGCCACGGCAGGGAAATCGCTTTGCGCCGCAATGTTCACCAGGTCCGGGATCTTGGTGGCGCCATTTAAAATGCTGTAATGGGTATGCACATGCAGCGGAACAAACGGTCTCGGCATGGGGATGGAATCAGCCTCTTTCTTTCTCCGATAGCTTTATTTTGCCATAGCCTAGCTGCCGGGCCCAAGTACATTAAACTATGTGGAGCATAGTATTTAACAATGCCCGCGGCGCGGTCAACAGGTTTTGGGATTCAAAATGCCTAGATAGGCTTGGGGAAATATCCTTTCGGTGTCCTCTCCGGTCGGATTTCCTTTTTCACTTCCGGCGGTGGGGCGGTTGCCGCCGTGTGCTGGTTCAGCAACCCCAGGATGAGGACAAGGTGGGCTTTATCCTGCGTGGTCAACTGTATTTTTTCGTAGCCTTGCGTCAGCCACTTTTGGGTAGCCGTTTCCTTGGACTCAATGGTCTTCAGGAACTTGGGATCCTTCAGCTCGGCCTCTCCGCGGTAAACGCCGGTGTCCGTAATCTTCTGTCCCAGCCGTGTTGCAACGTCGCCGGTTTTGTGGGCCATCCATTGCAGCGGGTCTATCCAGGCCGCCACGCGCTCCAGTTTGCTATCGCGGATGAGTTCCACCTTTTCGTAGCCAAACAGGCTCGTTACCCATTGGCGTAAAGCGTTGGCGGCTGCGGTATTGCCTTGTTGCAGTTGCGCCGCCATGGGGAGTTGCATTGCAATACTGGAATGATCGCTGTATTCGGTTTCCGAAATGGCTAGGCCTTCTGCCTTTTTCCCCAGTAAAATGGCGGTTTGCGGCGAAATGGACTTGACCTGGGCCTTGGCTGTCTGGAAGGCTTCGGCATATTCAGGCAAGTCGCTGGCATTCATCATCGCCGCCGAGGTCAGCAGATAGGTTTCCGGATCAACCTGGCTCCATTTGCCGGCCATCGCTTGCCAGCCCCGCTGCGCAGCACGAAGGAATTTGACCGATAAACTGAGATCTTCTTCCTGGAATGCGTCCACGCCGTTGGCCAGGGCCATTACCGCACGGGCGGTCGATTCCGGTGTGGACGGCAGTAAATGATATTGGCTTTTGCCATCCACAGCACGCTTTTCAATGCCGCTCGGGAAGCTGCCGTCCTCATTCTGGATGGTGAGGAGGTATTGCATGCCCCAATTGATTTCATCCAGCAGATCGGGGTAACTGCTTTGGGCAAACGTATCGCCAGAGAGGGTCAAGTATTTCAGCCCCCTGGGATTGAGGGTGTAAACCTG
>CALAJO010000008.1 GCA_937922745.1 uncultured cyanobacterium | reverse complement strand
GGCCTCTTCCACCTTTCCCTGTTTGAGCTGGGCAAACCCCATCCCGCTGTGGGCCTCAACAGTCTGCGGGTTCAGGTCAACGGATTTGGTAAACGCCTTCTCCGCATTAAGGTACTCCTTCAGTTTGATGTAGATATGCCCCAGCGTGGCATACACATCTTCCCGGTTGGGGTTCAGGTCCAGGGCCTGCTGGGCCCAGCGCAACGCCGCCTGCCAGTCCTTCTGCTTGATGGCGGTGTGCATCAGCCCCACCAGGGCATCCATGGCCGCAGGGTTCATCTTCAGCGCGGACTGGAAAGCGTCGGTCGCCTGGTCATAAATCTTTGGATTGGCCTGCCCCTGTTTCACATAAGTGTACCCCAGGCCGGTCAACGCCTCCGGGGATGGGTTCTTCTCCTGGGCCCGCTTAAACAGGGCTTCGGCATCCTTCAGTTTCCCGGTCTGGATGGCGACGTAGCCCAAGCCCACATCCCCTTCAAACGACTTCGGGTTTAAGGTGTCGGCCTGGGTAAAAGCATCCCGCGCCGCGTCAAACTCGCCGGTCTTGATATAGAGATATCCCAATCCGGCCAGGGCTTGCGGCTTGGCGTGGTTCACCAGGGCCCACTGGTTGCTTGCCGCCAGAAACTGCTCCTCGGCGCGCTCAAAATGCCCTTGCCGAAGAAACACATATCCCAACCCGATATGCGCCTTCGCCGCGCCGGGGTGTAGCGGCAACCAAACCGCCAGCGAGGACTGGTAAAGCCCCTCCGCCTTGGCGTATTGCCCCCGATGGGCCGCCTGTTCGGCGTCGTGGTATAAGGCTTCAGTCTTCAGATACTGGAAGGTATAGCCCACCGCCGCCAATCCCAACAACAACAGCGTCAGCAGCGCGGCCTTGGTGCGGTTCTTCATTTTACGGCGAGGTCTCATCCAACTTTTTCTTTGATTCCATTTCTCTTTATTGTAGCCAATATTTCGCGGAACGGACGCCGCCGCCAGGTCGAAAAAAGCACGTCCAAAGGATCAATTTTGCCGTGTTTCGGCTATGATGGGCAAACATCACAACAAACTCAAGGAGCCTGTTATGTCATCTATTGCCGGTTACGCCACCCCGGAAGGAACGCGGAAGTTCCAGATGCTGCACGAGGGGACGGAGGGGATCGCCCCGGGGCACTTCCGCACCACGGTTGACGGCCTGGTACTCTCCAGCCTGGGGATGGGAAGCTACCTCGGCGAGGCCGATACCCCAACCGACGTGGATATGGAGCGCGCCACCTGCCGTTCGGTGGAAAGTGGGGCCATCAACGTGCTGGATACCGCCATCAATTATCGCTACCAAAACTCCGAGCGCTCCTTTGGCCGGGCTATAGCGGAACTCGTCAAGGTGGGGCGCGTCCAGCGGGACGAGCTGTTTGTCGCCAGCAAAAACGGCTTCCTCACGCCGGATGCCCAGGCCAAGATGCCCTTCAAGGAGTACTTCCAGAAGACGTTTATCGATACCGAGATTGTGAAACCGGAGGACATTGCAGGCGGCATGCACTGCATGAGCCCCTCCTACCTGGATGATCAGCTGAACCGGAGCCGGGAAAACCTGGGATTGCAAACCCTGGACTTGATGTACCTGCACAACGCCGCCGAATCCCAAATCCCGGAAATCGGCCGAGAGGCCTTCCTGGCCAGGCTGGAGGAGGCATTTACTTTTTACGAGGAAGCCCGCAGCGAAAACCGGGTTCGCTATTATGGGCTGGCCACCTGGAACTGCTTCCGCCTGGATCCGGACCAGGTGGACTACCTCAACATCGAATCCATCGTGGAGATGGCGCGTCGCATTGGTGGCGAGGGCCATGGATTCCGCTTTATCCAGCTTCCCTACAACCTGGCCCTTTCCGAGGCGCTGTTCAAAGCCAATCAGACGGTTTCAGGACAACCGATGTCCATTCTGTCGGCCTGCCAAACTTTGGGAATTGGGGTTTTCACCAGTGTCCCGCTGATGCAGGGCCATCTGCTCCAGCAGCCCCGCCTGCCCCAGTTCGAAGGGTTGGATCTACCCTCGCAGTGGTGCTTGCAGTTTGCCCGCTCCACGCCAGGCGTGCTGGCCCCGCTGGTTGGGCACAAACAGCCGGAGCATGTGGAGGAAAACCTGCGTGTGGCGACCGTTCCGCCTGTTACCCCGCAGCAGTTCCAGGAACTCTTTTTAACGGAAAAAACGCGCTAATCCGGCGTTTTAACCGAGTGCATCCGCCAGCTCAACAGGGGCGTATATACCGCACCGGAGGGCTGTAAATCACTTTGGTAGAGGCAGCCTTCCGACACATGCCAGGAATACGCCGCCGGCATCAGCGCTGGCGGAATGGCGAGGTTGGCTTTCCGTTCACCCTCCTGCGGCTTAAGCCTTGCCAGGGTAATATGTGGCCGAAATGGGCGATCTTCAGCATATTGCGGGAATGCCGCCTTGATCTTCCGGCTGACTTTTTCCAGGCCGGGATTGCTTTCCCCCTCCCACACCAGCAGCTTCGGCCGACGCCCGTTGGGCCAGAACGCCAGCCGGGTCAACCGTACCAGTATCCTGATGGGGAAAACCAGTTCGGTCTGGATGGTTTGGATAATCCCGTCCGCCTGCTCCGGCGCGACGGAACCGATAAAGAGCCAGGTCAGGTGGAGATTCTGCGGCTTGACCCAAGAGAACCGATAGCCACCTTGTCGCTCCAGCATTTGCCTTTGATCGGCCAGCGGCATCAAGCTGGCCTTGGCGTCATCGGGCAGGGGGCTACCGATAAAGAGTCTCAACGAAGGCTTTTGGGATGATGGCATCGGCTGCTCCCCGTCTAGCGAAATATCCGGGCCACAATCGGCAGCACGGGTTTAACGAAGGGTAGGCAAACCCGCTGCAACGCCGGGGAAAACAGCACCGGACGGAACAACTTCAACACCCGGATTCGGTTGCCGAGAAGACAATGGTATTCCCGGTGGTAGGCCGCCCGAATCTGGTCATAGCGATGGCCTTGCCGTAGGCCCGCCGCAATTACCGCCGCGGCCAGCTCCCCGGTTTGCAACGCCACGGACATGCCGGAGCCCGTGACCGGATCCAGCGTCATCATCGCGTCGCCAATGCGCAAAAACTCATCCAGGGACGCGCCTGGGAGGTTCATGTTCGACGCCACCGTGGTTTGCATCGGCTCCACCAGCGAAGCGTCCGCCAAGCGTTCCCAAGCCTGCGGGTTCTGCCCGATGGTTTCCCTGATCAGGTCGGTGAATGGCCGTTGCAGCATTGGGCTATAGGCTTGGCCAGTGAGCATGCAGACGTTCGACACGCCGCCCGGCAAAGGCTGGATGCCGCCATAACCCTGCGGAAACAGGAACATCCGCAGCGCCTGATCCTTCGCAAGGGTGGGCGTATGCACTTTAAACCGTATCCCGAGGCGCTTGGGCTGTGGCTTGGAGGGGGATTTGGCTTTCCCGGAAAGATGGAGCCCGCTGTAACGGCCTGACGCATCGATGAGAATGGGGGTTTCAAACTGCCGCCTTTGGCCTTGGATAACCACCTCCACGATAAAATGGCCGTTCTCCCGGCGAACTTCCGGCAGCACCTTGGCTTGCTCGATAATGGCAATGCCCTGCTGCCGGGCATGCGCCATCAGCAGGGTGTCCAGCACATCCCGACTGATGCCCAGGCCGTAAGGCCGCTTCGGATTAAGCCATTGCATCTTTACAGTGAAGGCTGCGCCCGTCATCGGGTAGAACACGGATTCCGCAATGGGCCCGGCTGCGTGCTGCTCGATCGGCTCCAGAACGCCAAGGCGTTCCAGGACGGCAAAGCTATCCGGCCCGAGAAACTCCCCGCAGAGCTTGGGGCGTGGGAAGCAGGCTTTTTCCAGCACCAGCGCGTCCAGGCCAAACCGCTTTAACGAGAGGGCTGCGGACAACCCGGCCAGGCTGCCCCCGCAAACCAGGATGGGAACCTGTTCAGGCATCGGGCTTTCGCCAAGTGAGGACGATACGATAGGGCGGCTTGCGTGCGATCGCAATCTGGGGCAGTCCGCACAGGGCCTTCAGTTCTTCCACATCCCGCACCTGGAAACCCCGCTGGACGGAGAGCGGCGCATCATGCCGAAAGACCCGGCCTTTTCGCAACACCGCCCCCAACGCCCGAATGCCCAACCAGGCCAAGGGCGAGCGCTCCAGGTCGTTCACCACAAACCCGATCCGGCTCAAGCGCGCCATTTCCTGCAAAAGCCGCACAGCCTCATCGGTATTCAGGTGGTGCATAAACATGGAGCTGACAACCAGGTCAAACTGGCCATCCGCAAAGGGCAGGTTCAGCGCATCGGCCTGAATCACCTCAATCTCCGGGAAGCCGCTCGTCTTCTGCCGCGCATATTCCACGGCGACCGGGTGCAAATCGACGGCCGTCACTTTAAACCGGATGCCCTGCTTCTGTCCCCACTGCACCAGGGCAATCGGGATATCGCCTGCCCCGGTTCCCATATCCAGCACGGTAAACTCTCGTTTTTGCAAAGGAGAAACCAGCTCGTCCACAGCATCAATCAGGGTGTCCGCGCCGCGCAGGTAACGATTGACCCACTGGATGTCGGTCAGCGCCTCCTCAAACTCCGCCCGGCTGGTGGAGGGCAAATCCATCAACTCTTCGCGGTCAACACGGCTTTGCAACAGGTCTTGAAACATCGGCTAAACCCTCTGCAATACCAGCGCGCTGTTTTTGGAGCCAAACCCGATGCAGTTGCAGAGTGCGCTTTCAATCTCATGCCTGCGCCCCACGTCCGGGATATAGTCCAGGTCACAGTCCGGGTCGGGTTCGGCCAGGTTAATCGTCGGCGGCAGGAGGCATTGTTCCATGGCGAACAAAGTTGCAGCGACTCCCGCGGCGCCACTGGCCCCTTGCGGATGCCCAATCATGGACTTGGTGCTGCTCATGGGGATTTCATAGGCTTGTTGTCCAAACGCCTGCTTAATCGCCCGTGTCTCAATCCGGTCGTTCATCTGCGTGGAGGTGCCATGCAGGTTGATATAACCCACGGCTTCCCGCTGAATGCCAGCCTCTTCCAGCGCCAGTTGCATCGCCCGTGCAGGCTCCTCCCCGCTGTCATCCAGCCGCACGCGATGGTAGGCATCGCAGGTTGCGCCGTAGCCCTTTACTTCGGCGTAAATTTTCGCACCTCGCGCCGTTGCCGATTCGAGCGATTCCATCACGAACATCCACGCGCCTTCGCCCAGGACAAAGCCGTCGCGGTCGATTGAGAACGGCCGGGAACCCTGCGTTGGGTTTTCGTTGAACGAGCAGGTCACAACCCGCATCAGGCAAAAGCCAGATAGAATTCCCGGCGTAATCGGGGCATCCACGCCGCCGCATAGGGCTTTCTGTAGCCGCCCGGCCTGAATATGATGGAAAGCATACCCGATGGCATCCGTGGAGCTGGTGCAGCCGGTGGAAATAACATGGCTCAGCCCCTTGAACCCAAACCGCATGGAAAGTTCGCTGGAGAGCGTGCCGATGGTGTTGGAGGGGATGGCGTACACACTGGCCTTGTTCAGGCTATCGGAAAAGTAGTGGGCGTATTGCCGTTCGATAAACTCTGCCGGGCCACCGCCACTACCCAAAAGCACGCCTATCTCCCGGCGTTCCTCCAGGGGCAAGGCTTCAGGCGAAAGTCCCGCGTCACCCAATGCCTCCGAAGCGGCTGCAATTGCCAGGGGCACCGCGCGGGAGACATGGGGGCTGTCCTTCCTGGAAAGCCAGACAATGGGGTCAAACCCCTCAATTTCTCCGGCGATGCGACACGCCAACGCTTCCGTGGGGAAGCTGCGGATGGCTTTGATGCCGCTCTTGCCTTCCCGTAATGCCTGAAAGTAGGCTTCCCGCCCTTGCCCGTTGGGGCTGATGCATCCCACACCCGTAATCACGACCCGTTGTTTCATCGCCTGACCCGTACCGCCTCATCACGTTGATATCAGCATCAAAGCGGACTCAAGATCAAATGTAAATTGTCCCGTTGTGTATTTTTGTGGAAAATGCCCGGCCTTGGACAGGGAGACTGTAATATTTGTAAGGGCTTGCGGGATTTTGGGGCATTTTTTTGCTATGCTGTCAACGAGTCGCACGACACAGAATGAATGGTGGAAGGCAAACGCATGAGCAAACCGTTTTTAAGCGCCCTGGAGCTGCATCAGCAAATACAAGCCGGAGAACGCTCCGCAGTCGAGGTTTTGGATGAAACATTTTCGACAATTGAAAAGCTGGACGGGCAAATTCAGGCGTTTAACGCCCTGACCAAGGATATTGCCTACGCCACCGCCAACCAGGTCGATCAAAAAGTGAAGGCCGGTGAAACCTTGCCCCTTTTGGCCGGGGTTCCGCTCGCCCTGAAAGACAATATCCACATGGAAGGGGTTAAGACGACCTGCAGCAGCAAAATCCTGCAAGATTACGTGGCCCCGTTCAATGCCACCGTAACCAACCACCTTAATCGCCATCTCATCCCCATTGTGGGGAAAACCAATATGGACGAGTTTGCCATGGGCAGCTCGACCGAGAACAGCGCGTTTAACAAGACCAAAAACCCGTGGGATGTTGCCCGCGTGCCGGGCGGCAGTTCCGGTGGCTCGGCGGCGGCGGTGGCCAGCGGACAAACCTTGATTTCCCTGGGTTCCGATACGGGCGGCAGCGTTCGCCAGCCTGCTTCCTTGTGCGGCATCGTGGGCTTAAAACCCACTTATGGGCTGGTTTCCCGTTATGGCCTAGTGGCCTTTGCCAGCAGCCTTGATCAGATCAGCCCGTTTGCCATGAACGTTTCCGACCTGGCGGCCCTGTTCCAGGTCATTGCCTCACCCGACACCATGGATTCCACATCAATCCAGGATCCGCCGCAGGTGGATTACATGGCCGAGCTGAACAAGCCTGTTGAAGGGCTTAAAATCGGTTATATCGCCGAGTTGCTGGACGCCGGGCTTCAGCCGGAAGTGAAAGCGGCCATCGAAAAAGCGATTCAGACCTACCGCGATATGGGCGCGATGGTTGAGGCTGTGTCCTTACCGAATATCAAGTATGCCATCGCCTCCTATTACATCATCGCCACCGCCGAAGCCAGCTCCAACCTGGCCCGCTACGACGGCGTGCGCTACGGGCTGCGCGAAATGGACGACAAGGATATCTACCAAATGTACCTGGCGACACGCGCCAAGGGCTTCGGCAATGAAGTGAAGCGCCGGATTATGCTGGGCACCTTCTCTCTCAGCTCCGGCTATTATGACGCCTATTACGGCAAAGCGCAGAAAGTCCGCCAGCTCATCCGCAACGATTTCAGCAAGGCCTTCAGCCAGTTTGATTTCCTGATCGGGCCGACTTCGCCGACGACAGCCTTCAAAATCGGGGAAAAGTCCAGCGATCCGGTTCAGATGTACCTCTCCGACATCGCCACGATCCCCGTCAACCTGGCCGGCATTCCCGCTATCAGCATCCCTTGTGGGTTCGACAATCAGCATCTTCCGATTGGCCTGCAACTCTTTGGCCCGCACCTGTCCGAAGCCGGGTTGCTTCGGACGGCCTATGCCTTTGAAACCCAAACCGGCCTGAAGAACCTTCGCCCGGAAGCGCTTGCAACAGTTTAACCCTGCAAAGACGAACAACCTTGTTACCCTTCGTGCCAAGATGCGGAGTAAGGCAAACAGGCGCTGATGCAACATTTCTTTACAGATAATCGCGCTGACTAACAACTTATCCCCTTC
Source organism: uncultured cyanobacterium (assembly GCA_937922745.1). Taxonomy (GTDB): domain Bacteria; phylum Cyanobacteriota; class Vampirovibrionia; order Vampirovibrionales; family JAGQHJ01; genus CALAJO01. The sequence continues at coordinate 16,852 of CALAJO010000008.1, read as the reverse complement.
AGCGGACTTACTGTAGCAGATAAGAAAGCCATTGGATCGTCCAGATGTTGTCACGCATTTCAGCCAACCCTTATGCCCAGAGGCCGTTGCAGTATTCTGCCGCAGCCTGGCAGCAGGCTGGGATTCCACCCACCAAGGATGAGGTTGATGTGCGCTTTGCCGCCAAAGCCAAGCGCACCGCAAAGAAGAAGACCGATAAAAAGAAACCTGCCCCAAGCCAGCAAGAGCCCGCTCCGCCACCGCCACAACCCAAGCCGGTGGGCAAAGGCATCCAGATGGGAACGCCTGAATGGGACGACATGAGAGCCCGCGCCAAGGTCGCTCGGGAGAAACTGAAGGCCGAACGGCACCAACAAGACCAGGATGACCAGAACCCAGGCTTTAGCGTCCAGCAATCGCTATGGGATATTGGTACCAGTGTGGTGTTAGCGCCGCTGTTTACCACGCTAGCTGTTCCTTTCCTGGTCGCAACCTCCGTTGTGATGCCTATGATAGGGAAATTCCTCGGTGTAAACGTGGATAAAATTAACGGGAAGATTCAGTTTGAAAATCGGCGAGATTCCCATGCCTTGTTTAAAAAGTTCGCCGGCATGCGCCATGCCGTCCGGGATCGGTTGATTGGCAGCAGCAAAAAGAACCTCACCGGTCTTGTGACCCGTTTGCCCTTCTTCTCTGAGGCAACCAAGACCAACTTGATGAAGAATATCAAGACCCTGGACCTGATGATTGGCAGGCAACTGGTCAGACTCTTCCTGCGGCCGGACTTTCTGAAATACTTCCATATCCCTAAGTCCTTGATGGGTAAGGCGTGGCATTTTGCAACAGCGGGTTTTGGTCTTGCACTGCTGCTGATGCGCAATCGTCTCAGAAGATTGCCCGTCATCGGCTGGATGTTTAATGCATTCGGCGGTTTTGCCAATACCCAGCGCACCCGTGAAGCTGCAACGGCTGAAATGCGCAAGCTGGTTCTCGGGAAATAACACTCCACCCTTAAAGCCTTGTGTTACAGCATCCTTCGCCATTGTTACGATTCGGCACAAGACCTGAAAATCTTGTTTTATTACTTATAGGTCAGTCTCTTGCATGGTGGAGGGTTCTATGTCTCAGCATGGTAAGTCGCATTCCAGCCCGTTCGACGAACCGGATTTGTTTGTTTCGGTCGGCAAAGATCAGCAACAGGTCAGGGAAATCCAGAAAACGGTCCGGAAAATCATCCAGGACAGCTATCCGGAGATTGAGCTACTGCGAATTTCCATCGAAGACCTGGGGATTCCGGTTATCCACCAGGGGCCGGAGATGCAGATCAAGCTTTCTGCGATGATGGTGGGAGCGCAGCCCGGCTTTGTTCCGCCTACACTAACCAAGTACGACGATTTTATCAAAAGCATCTGTAAATACTGCCCAGCCCGAGCGGATATGGATTTTTCCGGCGGGCTGCTGCTGGTGCTGCGGGAAGACTATCACTTTGCGTCACTGGCTTATCACTTCTACCACGCCATGGCTTACCGTGCCGGATTGCAGGGCTACCAGGACAAGGCGCTGAAGCTGTACGCCACGTTCAACCGGAAATACAACTCCCAGTTGAACCCCCAGTTTTTGGAGAAGCTGGACCTGGAAGAATCAACGCTGCTGAAGCTGGCCATCCGCCGGGACAGGGAAGCGCTCCAGTTTGTCCGGCATATCCTGAACGAAGTTTATATCCCGGTGAACAATGCCCGGCTAATCGAAAAGGGCAAGGCGCAGGCTTAGGCCAAAAATGAACGAACGAAGCCATTTTGCCCGCCGCCAACGTGAGTGTGAAACGAACCCAGCCGGCAGGAATGGTAAATATAGCCTGAATATCGGCGAATTTTGCGAAACAAAAAACGAACCTGGTTTCAGGTTCGCTTTTGGATGATTTTGCAGGCAACCCCTGGGATTATACGCCGAGGTATTCCTTGATTTCGGTGGAAACCTTGGAGGAATCGATGCGGATGCCGGGGCCCATGGTGCTGCTGAGGTACAGGGACTTAACATAGGTGCCTTTGGCAGCGGAGGGCTTGGCGCGCAGAACGGCATCCACCAGGGTGGCGAAGTTGCGGAGCAGTTGCTCTTCGGTAAACTCGGAGCGACCAATGGGAACGTGGACGTTACCCTGCTTATCCGCACGAAACTCGACTTTACCGGCCTTGATTTCCTTGATGGCGTTTGCGAGATCAAACGTAACCGTGCCGGTTTTGGGGTTCGGCATCAAGCCGCGCGGGCCGAGCAGTTTACCCAGCTTACCCAGCATCCCCATTGCATCCGGGGTGGCCACCAGCACGTCAAAGTCCAGCCAGTTTTCTTTTTCAATCCGCTCAACCAGGTCTTCAGCGCCAACAAAGTCGGCGCCGGCCGCCTTGGCTTCCTGAAGTTTTTCGCCCTTGGCAATAACGGCGATGCGGACGGTTTTACCGGTTCCTTCCGGTAATACAACGGTGCTGCGAACTTGCTGATCGGCGTGCTTAACATCAATCCCCAGGCGGAAGTGGCATTCAACGGTTTCGTTAAACTTGGCCGTATCTGTCAAGATACGCTTTAAGACAGTCATTGCATCCTTGGCGGAAGCGGGTTGCGCCAGATCCGCCAATACGGTCTGGAACTTTTGTTGACGTTTTGTCAGTTTGCGAGGCATTTCAGAAACTCCTTCTGTGGTTCAGGCGAGCGGCAAGCGCTCTCCCACTTACTGTAAACTTGGTTATTGAGCGACTTTAACACCCATGCTGCGAGCAGCGCCGCGAACCATGGACGATGCGGACTCGATGGTATGCGCATTCAAATCCTTCATCTTGGTTTTGGCAATCTCTTCCACCTGGGCTTCCGTAATGGTGCCCACAAAGTCCACGCTGGGCTTGGAAGATCCTTTGGGGACGCCGGCAGCCACGCGAATGAGGTAGGATACCGGGGGTGTCTTGTATTCTACGGAGAACGAGCGATCTTCGTAGACGGTGATTTCTACGGGGATGATCTGTCCGGCTTTGTCTGCCGTCGCAGCGTTGTACTGCTTACAGAACTCCATAATGTTGACCCCGTGTTGACCGAGGGCCGGACCGACTGGAGGCGCCGGGTTCGCCTTCCCTGCAGGGAGCTGCAGTTTTATTTTCCCGATTACTTTCTTAGCCACTGGGTTTTAACCTCCACCTGTAATATATGCTTAAGATTTAACGACCTGATTGAATGCAAGCTCGACGGGCGTTTCTCGGCCAAAGATAGATACAGTGGCCTTGAGCTTTTCCTTTTCCGGGTTGACTTCGGTGACAGTCCCTTCGAAATCGGCGAACGGCCCGCTAATAATTTTGACGTTCTCACCCGCTTTGAGATCAATCTGAACCTTGGCAGGCGCGGGTGCGGCCTTCAGCAGAATCCGGCGGATTTCGGATTCCTTGGCGGGGATGGGACGCTTCTCCGCCCCGACAAACTTGGTGACACCAGGCGTATGACGGACAACGTACCAGGAGTCGTCATCCATCACCATTTCCACCAGCACGTAGCCGGGGAAAAGATTTTCTTCACGCTCAACGCGCTTGTTATCCTTCAGTTTGGTCACGGTTTTTTGCGGCACTTCCACCCGGAAGATCTTGTCCTGCATGTTCATGGACTCGATGCGGCGTTCCAGGTTGAGCTTGACCTTGTTTTCGTGCCCGGAGTAGGTATGAACGATGTACCAGCGCTTCACCTTGGGACGATCGACGGCCGCTGCCGCGGCGCGCTTGGCCTTACTGGGGGCCGTTGCGTAGTCAACCTCGCCGGTATCGGGCGCATCAGCAAACTCTAGCGTATTTTCTTCTTCTATGTCCGGAGTCATCACCGTTCTCTAAATTCCTTCTAATTCCATTACCGTGGTTCAGGTAACTAACTGAATGATGAATTGAAATATCTTATCAATAACAAAGACAAAAAGCGTGAAGATTGTAACAACCACCAGAACAATCCCGGTCTCGGCAACAATCTGCGGACGACTGGGCCAGGTAATCTTGTGCCACTCGGAACGAACCCCCTTGAAATACTCGCCGATGTTAAACGGCTGCTCTGAGGCGTTGTTACCCTTGGGGGCGCTGGCTTTTTGCTTTCCCTGTATGGCTTCCATTTTGGATTTCACGATTGCAAACGTTATCTCGTCTTGTGGTTTTGGGCTTCCAGATATTCTATCCAAAAGACAACGAAAAAACAAAATCGCGCCCTGGAGGATTTGAACCCCCGACATTCGGTTTTGGAGACCGACGTTCTGCCACTGAACTAAGGACGCACATCATTTAAATAACGATGTTAAGCCTGTTATTTCGTTTCGCGGTGCGTTTGGTGCAGGTTGCAGCGGGAGCAGTATTTTTTCAGCTCTAAACGACCCGTGGTGTTCTTTTTGTTTTTTGTGGTCGTGTAATTACGCTCCTGGCACTCGGTACAGGCCATCGTAATAATTTTATCCTTTTTCTTAGCACCCATGAATTGTGATACCTCTATTAGCGGGAATGATGTGCAAAATATGGTAACGTCAACCAACAAGGGTGTCAACTTCAAAGCCGACCGCCATCCCCTTGCGGCTGATGAACGTTACCGCAATAGCAGGATAATGGGTTTTGCCCGATATTTCAACTCCTTAAAAATCGCCACGAAAATTTCAGCAACAACTCCTTCCGGCGGCAATCTGGATGCAGTGATATCGTCGCAATACCGAAGCTGATTTAACTAAGGGCCGATGTCGGTAAGTTGGGCAGGAATTGCTGGGTTAGCTGGGCCGTAATAGCATCAATGGGTTGGGCAGCGTTTACAATAAGGAAGCGATGAGGCTCGGCCTGGGCCAGGGCGAGATATTGGGAGCGGATGCGCTCGTAGAAATCGATGTCTTCCTGCTCCAGGCGATCGGCATCGCTGCGGTTTTTGGCGCGGCGCAGCAGAATGTCCACCGGCGCATCGAACAGCAGGGTTTTGTCCGGCTTCAGGCCGCCGGTCGCCATGGCGTTTAACTGATGGATGTCCTCGATGGGGAGGCCTCTCCCGCCGCCCTGGTAGGCCACGGTGGAGTCGATAAAGCGATCGCAGAGGACGATTTTCCCTTCGGCCAGCGCCGGGCGAATCAATTCATCGACGTGCTGGGCGCGATCGGCCATAAACAGAAACAGCTCGCATTGGGGGGAGACGTAACCGGGCCGGTGCAAGAGGATATGGCGGATTTCCCGTCCCAGCTCCGTGCCGCCGGGGTCGCGGGTGCAAAGGACGGGGAAGCCCTGACCTTCGAGGGCGGCGGCAAGCCGTTGCAATTGCGTGGACTTGCCGCTGCCATCAATGCCCTCGAAGGTAATAAACATAAGGGTTAGCTGTCTTTCGATTGATCCGACGAGACGGACGGCTTTTTGGACGGCACCACTTTGAGGCGGCGGTTCGGCTCATCGCCGACGCTAAAGCTGAGAAGCTGATGCTTTTCCACCAGCTCGTGCTGTAAGCGGCGGATGTAAGACCGTCTCGGCGCCAGTTCCACGCTGCGATCCTCGGTCACGACCGTGTCGATGGCGTCGCGGGCTTCCTGCAAGGCCAGTTCGGTTTCGTCCTGCAACGGCATCTCGGCCATCTGCTCCATAAACGAACCGGCATTGGTGTTCAGCGCTTCCCGAATCGCCCGCTGAATCTGCGGCATGGTGTTGGTTTTAGAGAAATAAATCGGGATTTCGTAGTCCTCGGCCACGCGCATCATCTTGGAGCCGGGGCGGCAACTGCTGCGAAGCGCGATGATCGCGTCCGCTTCCGTTACCTGCCGGGTAACGCCGACATCATGCAGATCCAGGCGCTCCAGGATCCGGTCCACAAAGACCTTGCTGACCCCATAGATATAGATTTGAAAACGCTGGTCTGAACGCCGCTTCTGATCAATCAGTTCCGTCTGGTACTCTTCCTGCGTAATGGGCAGCGGCATCGGCTCCACATCGGAGTGCAGGACTTTGACGGCGCCAGTGGTGTAGTCAATCTTGCGAATTTCCGGGAAGATCGTCCAGCCCCGCAGGATATGATCCACGGCTTCGGCAACATCCGGGTAAATGGCCAGTGTATTCTTATCGCGAATCTCCACCGCAATATCGAACGTGGGTTTTTTGGCCCGCTCCAGGATGGTCTTCTGGGTTGCGCGGCGCTTGGCTTCCTCGTCGCCCAGGGTTACGGTTTCAATCCCGCCCACCAGGTCCGACAAGGTCGGGTTCTTGATCAGGTTTTCCAGTGAATTCCCGTGGGCCGTGGCAATCAGCACCACTCCGCGCTCGGCGATGGTGCGGGCGGCAAGGGCTTCCTCTTCCGTCCCGATCTCATCGACCACGATGACTTCCGGCGTATGGTTCTGCACGGCCTCGATCATCACTTCCTTCTGCCGGTCGTGGGCGTTCACCTGCATCCGGCGAGCGCGTCCCACGGCAGGGTGAGGGATATCGCCGTCTCCCGCAATCTCGTTGGACGTGTCCACGATGATGACCCGTTTTTTGGCCTTGTCCGACAGGAGCTTTGCGATTTCACGCAGCTTGGTGGTTTTCCCGACACCGGGGCGGCCCAGGAGCAGCACGCTCTTGCCGGATTCAATCAAGTCCTGGATGGATTCAATCGTGCCGGTAACGACCTTCCCTACGCGGCAGGTAAGGCCGATAATTTCGCCCTGGCGGTTGCGGATGGCGCTAATCCGGTGCAGCGTCCGGGTAATCCCGGCCCGGTTATCCGTGGTGAAAAACCCCACACGCTTGACGACATGGTTAATCTCTTCCAGCGAAACCTGTACGTTGCCGAGTTCCTCGATGGCGCCTTCGCTAAAGCGGGCTTCGGGCAAACGTCCCAAATCCATCACGATTTCGACAAGCTGGTTTAAATCATATCCTTTTAGCAGTTTTTGAACGCGCTCTGGAAGCACAGCGATGAGCAGTTGCAAATCCGTTTCGACAGACGGGGCTTGTGACAAGTGAAATGCTTCTGACATAGGATAAATGTATTCTGCTGACACTGACTATGCGTCCCTCCCCTTACTCTCACAATACATCCGTTATTTCACCCTCTCGTTATTACTTCCATTATATCCCATTTTGGCCGCGACCGAAAGGGGGTTACCAATTTATCGGCAGACCGGGCGGCTTCTTGAGGGTTCGCCAGCATGTGCCACACATGGCGACGCGCGACCGTTCCCATGCCGACGCCACGAATGCCGGCGTACCGCGCTTCCCGGAGGTAGGTTACCGTGTGCCGGTTAATGCCGCCGGAGATGGTGAGAAAACATCCTTCCGGCAGATGGGGCGCAAAGGCCCTTGCGGCGTCCAACGCCGGTAAAGAGGCATCCGCCTCATCCGAACCCGACATGGGCTCCCCGTCCACCTGGATGATCAGCGGGAACGGCGTGCGAACCTTGAATTGCCGAATGAACGCCAGCACTTGCTCCAACGGGAGAAGCTGGGGCCGCAGGCAAATGGAGATGAGCTTGTCTTTTAAGAGTGGCCCAAGCTCCGCATACAAGGATTCCACCATTAACGGGTCGGCGAAGGTGGTGTGAATTTCAACCGCCTGCAGTTCCTGCCGTTGGAGAACCGGCACGAGGTCGTCCATCACGGAGAACGGATCCAGCTTCAAGGCATCCGTTGGGCAAAGCGGGACGCATCGGCCGCACCCGTAACAAACGGGCACATCCAGTTGCAGCCCTTGGTCGTTCGGCAGTGTAAACACCTGGGTCGGGCAGATGGGAACACAAATCCCACACTGGATGCAGGCGGACGCCACAAGTTCGATCTTTCGGAAGTGCGGGTCGGCATCCAGCGGAAAACTGACCATCAGCAGCGGGGCGTTGTCCGTTTTCGGCAGGGCTTCTATTGCAGCGTTGACCACATCCAGGTTGGCCGAAACATCCACGGCGCTGATATCGGCCTGGCTGTATGCGGAAATGAGCTGCTTCAGCCGAAGCGCATCGCTGAAGCTGCCGCCGCAAATCAGTTTGAAAAAGCGGCCTTCATTCAGATGCTGGTAAACGCGGTTTAATGCGGCTTCAGAGTTCAAGTGCTTCCTGTCCGATAACATCCACCTTCTGGTTATGTTGTAACAGACTGGCGCCTTTCAGTACAATTTTTTCTCCGGGATAAATGCCGCTTTTCACTTCAACCGCGGACTCCTTCGCATCGCCGACGACAATGGGCCGCTCCAGCACATGGGCGCTGGCCGCATCGAACCCGGCAAGGACGTAAACCACCTGTTGATCGTCCTTATACTGGATGGCCTCCGAGGGGATCCAGATGCCGCCTTTTTCCCGCACCTGGAAGACCAGGTTAACCGATTTCTGGGGGGGCAAGGCGGGACGGGTTGCCTTGCGTCATCTCCACTTTAATATCGGCGAAGTGGCCTTTAATTTCGGAGAGAGGCTGGATATACAAGATTTTGCCGCCGGCTTTGCGCCCGGTCATCTGTCCCGGTAGCTGAATCAGCACGGTTTGCTCCATGTTGAGCCCGGCCACCGATTTCTTGGGAATTTTTGCGCTAATGACGGGGCGCTTATGAAAGACCAGTTCCCCGATAGGTTTGTCCGGCATCAGGTAATCGTTGGCTTGCAGTTTTAACTGCTTAATTTTTCCCGTGCGGGGAATCACCAGCGTGTGAGAAGTCATCAGGCGCTCCAAGTCGTGCATTTTGGCGGCCAACTGGTTCAGTTCCTGCATGGTTTTCTCCACGTCCGGCGAATTGGCTTTTGGCCGTCCTGCCGCTTCGACCTCGGGGAGCAGGCCCGGCGCATCCGGTTGGGATAACGGCTGAACCATTGGCGGATGCATCATTTCCGATAAGCGGGCAATGCGAATCGTGTCGCCTTCGTTTTGCATGGAGAGGGCGGCTGCGCCCGGCATGGCGTTCGGCACCATGGCATCCGGCATGGTCGGCTGACCCATCAGCGCCAGTTGAAGTCGGGACTGGGTGAGTGCAAACTGCATCTGCGCATTATGGTACGCCAGCCTCACCTGGGAATCATCAATCCGTAGAATCGGCTGGCCTTTTTTCACAATCTGGCCGTCCCTCACCAGCACTTCCACCACGCGGCCGCCAATTTTAGGCACAATCAGCATGGGCTCGCCCGCTTCCACATTTCCGATGACTTTTAGCTGCTTCGTCTCTGCGGACTCCGGCACGGGGATGACCGTGACCCTGGGCTGATGGAACGTATTGGCAATCTTCCCCTTGTTCTTGTCCGTCTTGAGAAACAGGAAATAACCACCGGCAGCCGTACCAACGACAATAACCAGCAAAACCAGAACAATGGCAAGTTTCTTAATCATATCTATTTTAACTAATTAGGTGCCTTATTCTTAACTTCGGCACTTGATAGCTTATCTTGAAACAACTCAAGCAGTGACCTTAGTAACTTTATGCACTTGCATAAACACTATCGCCAACAGAGCGTTCCTGTTTTCTTGAGGTTGAATGCGCTTTTTGGGCTGCTAAATTACGGGTGAGTTTAACAATAAGAGGAAAATGATCAGAGCAATCCATGTGAACACTACGAGGATCCCTTTCCCCTACCACACCACTTTTTTCTCTTATTACTCGCGCATTTAAACCATTGGAAAGCAAAATGTAATCTGGCCTGTAAAAATGGACTGCGCCTCTTCTACTACTAACGGAATAAGGGCCTCTATATTGGCTTTCTTCTGTACGGGCTGTGAGGACAGAATCATCCCCATCAAAAGGATCGTATAAACTTGTGGAGCCATATAATCCAGTTTCTGTAATCAAAGGTAAAAGGACTTGTGTCTGAGAATCACCTTTGGGCAAATTGAGATCGCCCATCAATATAATGTTGGCATCTGGATCCCGGCTAAATTTTTCCTTGAGTACGTTACGTATCGCTTCCATTTCAATTTCGTGACTTCTCCAGGCTGCAGGGCTGGCATTCGAAGAAACAGGAGAGGTGCCATGGTAATTCAGCACAGTTATATGCTCTACTCCACCCTCAAAATTTGGGTTTGGTATTCGCAATTCCAACTCTAGTAAATCTCGAGGAAAAACATAATATTGCTTTATACCCACATTGGGATTGGAACGATTATAGTTATTTCGGAGCTTAATGTAGTGAGATGTTTTACGAACACATTCAATATCTTTTTTGACTAAAAAAGCTAAGGCTTTACCACTTGCGTCATTTGTACCATCTGAATAAAAAATGTTATATTCGTCGTTCAAATAGTTTCTGACAAAATGAACAAGAGGGTCTTCTCTTGTTTGAAGCCACGCTCTTTCCGGTTCAGCCGGTGCGTCAAGAAATGCCTTAAGCTTATTTCCAGGAGCATTGAACCCTCCCTGCCTCATGGTATTACGTAAGGCATCTCTAACCACAGGTTCCTGAACAGCAATAACATCGGGGTTTACAGTTTGAATTATTTGTTTGAAGCCTTCAAGCTGTGGCAATGTTTTAGCAGGCTTGCCAAAAAGCTGGCCAAGAGCAGGCGTCATAAAGTCTTGTAAGTTGTAGGTCATAAAGGTGATCGGTTTTTGACCATTATCACCAAAGCGCAGTTTTGTAACTTTGTTTCCACTTACAAAATGAATATTATTTTGACAGATTGATTTTTTTCTATTACTTCCATAATGGCTGTTTTGTGTATTGCCTACTCCAAATGCGGGCTTCGATATTCCAATAGCATTAAGCAAAGACTCTAGCCTCCCAAATCTACACTTAATCTTTAACGCTGCTCAAGAAGCTAATAGCACTGATTTAGATCTAAATTTTACAAAATGCAACATTCAAAGAAGTTATTGTTATGTAGCTTAAATCACATTTGGTAGCGCCTGCGGAATGACCAGAACAGGGGGAAAAACAATCCAAGAATAAAGATGGGCAGGTTAAACACGCTCATCAGGATAAAGGAAATGGCCAGGGAAGCAAAAAGGGAGATAAATAACCAGGAGAATCCCGATAGGAAGGAGCGGGCCGGTGGGTTAATCTTTTCGTAAGAATTGGGTGCTTGAAATGCAGACCCGCATTGTGAACAATAATGAGCGCGAGGCGGATTAGAATTCCTACAGACAGGGCATATTTTCATAAGGCGTCGTTCCCGGTGATTTGGGCTTGTTATTCCCATCATAGTTGGATTTATGTCAAGATGTTATTGTATCACTGTCTAATCATCGGGTAAGATAGTTATAAACAACGGATAAAGGTTTACGGCAATGTTTGAACGGTTTACAGAAAAAGCAATCAAAGTCATTATGTTAGCGCAGGAAGAAGCGCGTCGTCTGGGGCACAACTTCGTTGGCACCGAGCAGATTCTTCTGGGGCTGATTGGGGAAGGCACCGGCATTGCCGCCAAAACCCTTAAAGGCATGGGCGTAAACCTGAAAGAGGCCCGCGCCGAAGTCGAGAAAATCATCGGCCGGGGTTCCGGCTTTGTGGCGGTGGAAATTCCCTTTACGCCGCGCGCCAAACGCGTCCTGGAGCTTTCCTGGGATGAGGCGCGCCAGTTGGGCCACAACTATATCGGCACGGAACACTTGCTGCTCGGCCTGGTTCGCGAAGGGGAAGGCGTTGCCGCCCGCGTCCTGGAGAACCTGGGCGTGGATCTGACTAAGGTCAGAAGCAACGTCATCCGCATGCTGGGCGAAACCCGTGGGAGCGCTGCCGCCGCGGCGTCGCCGGGAAGAAGTAAAACCCCGACACTGGACGAGTTTGCAACCAACCTGACGCAAGCCGCGCAGGAATTGCGCCTGGATCCGGTAGTTGGGCGTGAAAAAGAAATTGAGCGCGTGATCCAGATTATGGGCCGCCGCACGAAGAACAACCCGGTTTTGATTGGGGAGCCCGGTGTGGGTAAAACCGCCATTGCGGAAGGTCTGGCCCAGCGCATCGTGAATGGGGACGTACCGGAGGTACTCTCCGACAAGAAGATTGTCCAACTGGATATCGGGTTGCTGGTCGCCGGCACCAAGTACCGGGGTGAATTTGAAGAACGCCTGAAAAAGGTGATGGATGAGATTCGCCAGGCCGGAAACATTATTTTGGTGATTGACGAGCTGCACACCTTAATTGGGGCCGGCGCCGCGGAAGGCGCAATTGACGCTGCAAACATCCTCAAGCCGGCACTGTCTCGTGGCGAGTTGCAATGTATCGGCGCCACCACCATCTCGGAATACCGCAAGCATATTGAAAAGGATGCGGCGCTAGAGCGTCGTTTCCAACCGGTGTATGTGGAAGAGCCTTCGGTGGAAGAAACCATCGAGATTATGCAGGGCATTCGCGAGAAATACGAACAGCACCACAAGCTCACCATTACGGATGAAGCGTTGGAAGCAGCGGCAAAGCTGTCGTCCCGCTACATTACGGATCGCTTCCTGCCGGATAAGGCCATCGACTTGATCGACGAAGCCTCTTCCCGTGTCCGTCTTTCCGCCAGCGCCTTGCCGCCGGAAGGAAAAGAGCTGGAGCGCGAACTGAAAACCATTATTCGCGAGAAAGAGCAGGCCATTCGCAACCAGGCGTTCGAACAGGCCAGTGACCTGCGCGACAAGGAAGCCGCGCTGCGGGAAAAAATCCGCGAGATGGCCGAAGACTGGAAAAAGCAGCAGGAACAGCAGGAAATCAAAGTGACCGAAGATCACATTGCGCAAGTGGTTGCGCAGTGGACAGGCGTCCCGGTTTCCAAGCTGACCGAAACCGAATCCGAGAAACTGATGAAGATGGAAGACATCCTTCACGATCGGGTTATCGGGCAGCATGATGCCGTTACCGCAATTTCCAAAGCCATTCGCCGGGCGCGTGTGGGCTTGAAGAATCCCAACCGCCCGATTGGCAGCTTTATCTTCAGCGGGCCGACCGGGGTGGGTAAAACCGAGCTGGCAAAAGCGCTGGCCGATTACTTCTTCGGTTCCGAAGACAACATCATCCGTGTGGATATGTCCGAGTACATGGAGCGCCATACGGTCAGCAAGCTGATTGGTTCGCCTCCGGGATACGTGGGCTTCCAGGAAGGCGGGCAGTTGACCGAGATGGTTCGCCGTAAGCCATACAGCGTCGTGCTGTTTGACGAAATCGAGAAAGCGCACCCGGATATTTTCAACGTGTTGCTGCAAATCCTGGATGATGGCCGCCTGTCGGACTCCAAGGGGCGCACGGTGGACTTCAAGAACACCATCATCATTATGACCAGCAACGTGGGCGCACGGGCCATCGAAAGCAGCGAAGGCGTCGGGTTTGCCGTACAGGTTTCCGAAGAGGCCAAGTACGAAAAGATGAAAGAGAAAGTGACCGATGAGATGAAGCGGACTTTCCGTCCGGAGTTTCTCAACCGTCTGGATGACACGATTATCTTCCATCAACTGACGAAAGAGGAAATTCGCCGCATCGTGGACATTATGGCCAAGGATCTGGTTAACCGCGTGAAGGCGCAGAATATGGAACTCATCCTGACCGACGAAGTGAAGGACGCCTTGGCGAAGGAAGGCTACAGCCCGTCCTACGGCGCCCGTCCGTTACGCCGTGTCATCCAGAAGAAGATCGAGGACGAGATTTCCGAAGAAATGCTCACCGGCAAGTTCAAGGAAGGTGACGTGATCACCGCGGTGATGAAAGACAACAAAATCATCTTTGAGAAAGCCACAAAAAAGAAGTCTACTAAAGCGGCTGCTTCCGAAGGCGACGGCAAGGATGAGACTGCTAAGAAATCAACCGAATCTTCTACGACACCGCTTTAGTTCATCTAAAGCGGTGTTGTCCGCAAGGCAAACGAATATTACAATAATAAAAAATCCTGGAGTGGATAGATTTGAATACTTGGGAACCATCCCTGCAAAAGGATAAGGCTTACCAACCCCAGCCGGATTGGTTTGAAGCAATTTTGCCCTTGCCTGCGATTCCGCTTATTTTGTTGCTGTTTTTAATCGCCCCGATCTTTCTGCTGGCTGCCGAAAGTCTGCTTGCGCCGGTTTACGAGTTTATTCAATCGCTGCTGTTGCCGGTTAACGCCGGTGTGACGTATGCCACACTGCCCTTTCAATTGCTATTGAAGATCGGGCTGTTTGCCATCTTTACCTTCACCGGGGTGATGCTGCTGCTCTTAAAGATTACCTGCCTCTACCACGAGGTTTGGAGCCACTTTTTCAGCCAGCCCCATCCGCGTCATACGGTCTATCATCCCGATCAGCAGGATTCGATGATCTCGCTTTTCAACTGGAGCTTGTTTCGCCTGTTTAAGGTGTTAGGGCCGCTGGTAATGTGGATTGCCATCCTGATTGCGGTGAGTGTGCTGTGGTACTGGCTGTTCAACTCCTTTACGGATTTTGGGTTTTTCTCCTTCCAATTGCAGTTTTCCCTCGGCTTCTTCCTGGTAACGGTGTTGTCCTTGTTCGTGGGGATTGAGGTTTTTAAAACCTTTTGGTCGGCCCTTACAACCAACTTGGGAGACATTGCCGCGATTACCGAGCCGGAAAAGCCCACGCAGGTCATTTACGACCGTGCCAAGAAGCTGGCCTTCGGCTCTCCCTGGATTTTGATAGTGTATCCCATCTATTTCCTGTTTTACCTGGCCGTTATTGTGGAAGTGGTCTTGCTGATCGCCACGTATGACATTGGGGACCTGCTGTCCTTTAAAGCGGATTTGATGATGATACTCGGATTTCAATTTGTCACGTTCGTGGTTTTCATCATGCTCAACGCGATGAAGTTTATGACCTATCATGACGCCCTGGTGCGCTATTATCGCCAACACGTCCGATAGACCTCAAACCTCGCTTTGTAAGTGCGCCTTGAGAGGCTTGCCAAGGGGTTGCCTTGATCCCATAATGCTTGGAATATCGAGGAGGCAAGCTTGATGAAAGACCATGTTTTCGCATTCTATTCTGTTAGTTTTGTGTTGATTATTGCCATGTCCATGATGGGTTGCACTGGAAGCCAAACCAGTGCGCTGAGTGGGCAACAGGCTTCCCGCGGGCCAATCAATGGCCAGCAGCTGTTTGAAGAAAACTGTGCCAGTTGCCATGGCTTAAGCGGACAGGGACATCCTGCCATGGGAACATCCATGTTCCATTTTAACGATGCAAAATGGCAACAGATGCGCACGGATGAACAGATCCGCAATACGATTCTCCATGGGCGCGGGTCGATGCCGGCTTTTCAGGGTGCTTTGAGCGAGCAGGAAGTGAATGCGATTGTGGCCCATGTTCGCACGCTGGCGACGGTTGAAAAGGAATAACCCGGCTTACGGGTGATGATGCCGTTGCCACGCCAGGAGGCCATGCACCAGGGCCTTGATGACCTTTTGTTGATGCTGGGGATTAAGGCATAACGCCGCGTCTTCCGGGTGGGTGAAGAAGCCCAACTCCAGTAACACGGAGGGCATTTGCGGGACGCGGCACATGTACAGGCTATCGTACAAAATGCCGTAGTCCTCGAACTCGGTGCCGTGGACCAGGGCATGCTGCAAGTGCCTGGCCAGGGAGAGTGAGAACGGATGATAGTAGAACGTGGAAACGCCACGCTCCTGCCAGGGATCCCGGCCATCGGGCAGGGCATTATGATGCAGGCTGATTAACATCGAAGCGCCGGCTTCAATCGCCCGATTGACGCGCTGCGGTAATGAAACGGTTTCATCCTCGGCCCGGATTAAGACAACCCGCAAGGCCGGTTCTCCCGCAAGCGCATTCTTCAACAGTAGCGCCAACTGCAGGTTCAGGTCTTTTTCCGGAGTGCCATCCGGCGCAGTCGAACCGGTTTCTGCACCGCCGTGCCCGGCATCAATTGCTATCACAAAAGGCTTATGCATCATGGCCTTTGCGGTTTTAACCTGTAGCGTTAACACTTGCGCATCCAGATGATAGGCGTAGTCAAAGCCAAACAGGGCGCTATCTAAGGCAAT
Source organism: uncultured cyanobacterium (assembly GCA_937922745.1). GTDB lineage: Bacteria > Cyanobacteriota > Vampirovibrionia > Vampirovibrionales > JAGQHJ01 > CALAJO01. The sequence continues at coordinate 1,001 of CALAJO010000008.1, read as the reverse complement.
GTCAATCGTAACGACCTCGGGTTGCGGCTGCTGCCAGGCAATGTGGGCTAATCCCTGGGAGAAGATACCGGGCGCGTATTGGATAAAGTCGCAGCGGGACGTAACGCCGTAGAGATGAACCCGGACGCGATGCTCCTCCAGGGAATAGTCTATTGGCGGCAGGTGGGTGAGAGGAAGTTGCAATTCAAAGCCATATTCCGTTTGCCGGGTATGGATGTAATGCAGCGGAATGGGCAGGTTAACCCCCACGGACTCCAAGGGCTCCACATCCTGGCGGGAAACCCAGAGCGGAGAAACCCCGTTGCCTCGTATCACCTCAACATGATCGTGTGAGTAACCGCCCAATTCCAACACGGTATGATGCCTTAGCGGGGTTCCTCGGGCCCCTTTGATTGGGGCATACCGGGTAATGGCCTCTTCCACGGTAATCCGGCCATAGTGCTTTTGGGCCGGCAAAATCTCAACCGGCCCGAGTGGAGCAAGGGTGTACCGCGTATCCCCATGGCGAAGCTCGTAGATAACGGACAGTGCTTGCGGTAGCGCATCAACCGGGACAGTAAAGCTCCCAACATGCCAAACGGCATCCGGCCATGGCCGCTCGACCTGGTGCATTTGGGAAAACACACCATCCCGGTTATCCGGCGGATGCAAAGACGGCTTTAAATGGATGGGCTCGGAGGCCAACGGGTGGATCCTGCAAACAACCTGGGCGCCAACCGGGGCCGGGCACCGCAACGGCAATACATCGCCCGGTTTGAGGCCGGTTGGCGTTTGCGGGGACGCATACGGTTGAAGCATCTCCAGGGAACCCGGTAGCGCTTCAACCGCAGGGGCTGTCAACCGAAACAGGGACACTTCAAGGTGATTGACTTCCCCTGCATGCGTGGTTTCCGACAGAATCAATCGGTTTTCTCCCGGGGCAAGCGGCACGGTGATCGTAAAAAAACCTTGGGCCGAAATCGTTACGGGTTGCTGGTTCAGCGTTACCGTTGCGGAGGGCG
>CALAJO010000007.1 GCA_937922745.1 uncultured cyanobacterium | reverse complement strand
TCCACGTCCGGCTTGGGCATCTGGCCCAGGAAGTGCCGGGCATAGCTGGAAAGGCTTTCGACATACCGTCGCTGCCCTTCCGCATACAACGTATCAAACGCCAAGGAGGACTTCCCGGAACCAGAAGGCCCCGTAATGACCGTCAACTCTCCGTGTGGGATATCACAGGTGATGTTTTTCAAGTTATGGGTGCGCGCTCCCAGTATGCGAATCGATCGTTTATCTGCCATCATTGTCGAATATTTCTTCTAATTTTTTTATTGTAGCGCAATCCCAACCCGGATTTCCTGCACCAATCGAGCAAACCGATCAAATCTGTTTATGCAATAGCATCCTCTAAGAAAACCCACCGGTCTACAAATTTGCCAGGCATTCAGAGATGTTTGACAGCTACGCCAAGGGTTAATTCCTTGCTTGCGACAGTGCCCGCTTTCGTACAAGCCAAAAGTAACCAAAACCCTGGATAAAGCTGGAATGGGTTCTTAAACCTACAGCCCAGGCTTAAACCCTATTAAACACTTCTGGGCTTGGCTTAAAGCCTGGATTCGCCCACTTAAACAGCCGTACCTCCATATCTCTTGCGCACTGGCAAAGTGTTCGGAAATACCCAATGGTTGGTTATATTTTAGCGCCTGACTGTGCAATGGCGATAGCGTCGCCATAAGGAGATAATGAATAGTAAGAAGCGTTTTGGCGAACCAGTTTATCCGGTGAAGAAGAGAGGAACTGTTTATGAAGCCGTTTTATGCATTGCTTGGAGTATTGTTCATTGCAGTAACCGTGGTATTCTTTGTTCTGATGGGTCGAAATTCGGGTGAGGAGCAGACGGTGCGCCTGCGTACCAATGTTGACGAAATCGACACATCCTACCCGACATCCCAGCCCCAACAGGTGGAAACCCGCGTGATTGAAACCGAGCGGGTGGTCCCGGTGGAAGTGCCCGTGAAGGTTGGGTCAACCTCATCGGGAGAGGCATCGTCGTCATCGGAGAAAGTGCAAAGGAAACCAGCCGGTATGAACCAGCAACAATCGCAAGGCAACCAGCCCGTTGAAGTCATTCAACGCAAGACCATCAGCTTTAACGGCCCGGAATCGGAGCAGACCGTGGTGGCCAATACCCCGGCGGAATGGGCAGACTTTTGGGAGCAGCATGCGACCGGACAGCCGCCGGTGCAGTTTAACCCGGACAAGGAAACACTGGTGGCCATTTTTCTGGGAAGTCGGAATACCGGCGGATATAGCGTTGAGCTGGATTCTGTCCGGCAGGAGAATGGAAGCATTCATGTATATTACAAGGAGCGCAAGCCTGGGATGAGCCAGGCGGTGACGCAAGCGTTCACCACACCGGGCTTGGTGATTACGCTGCCGAAAACCACCCGGCAAATCGTGGTGGAAGAAAAACAAAGCTGACTCGCCCCTAATTAAACCGAAGATAATGGCGATGTCTAGGATTATTGAAGCCGGAAGGGAATAATTTTGGATCGTTCGACGTTTTGGCCGGGACGGATGAGGTGAATTCGGGCCTGGTAGGCGCCTGCCTGCCATTTACGCGGCTTGCGCTTGCCGGTATAGCCAAACCAGATGGCCATACGCCTGGGGATCAGGTGTTCGTGCGTGAGAACCTGCTTGCCGTCCGGGCCGGTAAGGGTAAAGCGGATCTTGTCGCCCTGCTCCACACCCAGAATATCCGCCCACATCACCAGGTAGGGATCTTGCGCAAAGCGGGGGAATGCCATGGCTTGTCCCGCCCGAACCATGTTCATATCCGGCACGGTGGTTGAAACCCCTGCATTATAGATAATCGCCGGCTGGTATTGCATTAATTGCGAGAGCTGGGGCTGCCACAATCCGCTCGAAGGGTTGAGGTCGCATTGGTTGGCGGCGGGTTTCCCCGTAAACGGATCGATTACCTGCCCGTGATGACGGACGGTGAGATGCACGTGCGGAAACTCCGTATTGCCGGACAGCCCCACCTGTCCCAATGGTTGCCCTCGGGAAACAACATCCCCCTTGTTGACGCTGATGCTGCCCTGCTTCATATGGCAATACTGCGTCGTCCAGCCGTTGCCGTGATCCAGCATCACGCCATTGCCGCATTCCTTACCGGTTACGGTATCCTTTCCCACCGCCTTCACGGAAACATCCGGCATCCCGTCGCGCACGCCAATAACCGTCCCCGGCGCGGAAGCAATAACTGAAACGCCACGAGACATGGTGGCGAGATCCTTGACGGCAAAATCATTGCCGGTGTGGTCATCGTAGGTTCGGCCGCCGCAGCCGAAATCTTTCACGTCCGGCCCCGGATCCTGATCCATATAGTTGACGACCCAGCAGTCCTGGTTCAGTTGGCAAGCAATCGGCAGGCCCAGGGAGAGTTTAGCGCTATCCTGCGCCCGTGCCGTGGTCGCTAACAAGCTCACTGTCATCAGCACGATGCAGAATATGGTTTGAAAAGGAAATTGCATCACGCCCAATTGATTAACGCACCTTTTTATCGTAACCGCGCGGAGTCATTACGACCATAAACGATTATAGCCTAATCCGAACGCAACACGCTCCCAAAAAGAAGGGATGGCTGTAAGGCCATCCCAAACATTGTCTCTCTCTCTTGAGTTAAACTACATCCCACTTTGAGCCTGCATGGCATGTTTGGCATGCATTTCCTTCATCTTGGAAATTTTTTTCACGTAGTGCTGGCGCTCCTTCTCCGGCAGGTTGGGGACAAGCCCCAAATAATGCTGGTAGGATGCGGCCGCCTTGTCGTAATGTTTAAACTTTTCGTACAGCTTGGACAGCTCCAAACGGGCTTCCGGCTGGCGGGGGTTTTGGGCCAGGGTTTCCTCGTAGAAGTCAATCGAGCTGCCTTTTTGACGCCAATTGTTCAGCGCTTTTGCCAAGCGAAGCGACTTCTGGGATTCGCTCTGGGCCCGTTCAATGCGCTGAATGCCGCGCTCGGCTTTCAGGTTGCCCGGCTCCACGGATGCAACCCGGCGGTAGGCATCCCGTGCCCGATCCAGGTCGCCGTTGGCCTTCAGGGTGTCCCCAATCATCAGCAGTTTATCGGTATCGTTGCCGCTGCTGTTGATTAAGCCGGCGATCGCAAGGTGATTGTGATGATGCACCATCCGCTGTATTCGTTGAAGCACCGCTCGCACGAGAAACGGCTGCGACAGCTCATCGAGAAACG
>CALAJO010000006.1 GCA_937922745.1 uncultured cyanobacterium | reverse complement strand
TCCTCGCTTTTGTTTGGGAAGATGAGGCTCGATTAACGCCCACTCTGTGTCTGATAAATTCTTCCAACCCATCCCTATTCGCCTCCAACTCTCAATCACAACCACAGCATCTTATCAGAAAATTACCGGATGAGTTCTATTTATATTGGGTGGAAAAAACGGTAAAAGTAAAAATTATGGAATAATAATGAATTTAAAATAATCTGGGGGAATTATAAATGTCTGTAACTTTTGATGAATATCTTGCATTAAGTAAGCAATAGCCAGGATGGGCAATGCTTAAATCATAACACTAATCAAACTACGTACCTACTCTTCACTATCCCTGCCTAAAGTAGATGGGACTATAAGCGATGGATACTCTTGTTTAAGCCATATAATAACGTCTTCGCGAAATGCTTTCACTTCTTCTAACAGATCAATAACATCTTCTTCAGATGTAACAAAGGCTTGCTCATATGTGACTGTATTTCTCTTAGAGCGGCAAGCATTTAGATAATCAGAGCGACTCTTTGCTGTTCTTCCCATTATATAAGGCAAGGACCTTATGGTTATCCAATGATGCCCTGGGCCGGAGCTCGGTCTGTAACCGCTTGCATATAGCACAATGGTAGCGAGTCTAAGGGCAGCAGTATATCGTACATCTTCCGAAACCTCTCCGATTGAAGCGTCCTTAATGTCTCTTTCTATAGCTTGAAATAGCTTTGCTATCTCAGCAGGTGTTGTTTTGTGAGGCTTGATTTTATCCTCATTTAGCCAAGCTTCTAAACTCATCTTCGTTGCCTATCAACCAAATCTTAGGACATGCTACCAGTTCTTCAGTAAATCGGTTCTTTTCAATTATCTTCTTCTTAAACGCTTCGGCCGAGTACACGACAGGATTGATTTCTCTATCTATCATGTTTGTCATAGAGCCGATTGCTTCAGATACCTTCTTTAACGAAGTATTTCCAAGAACAAATAGGTCGATGTCGCTTTGGTATGTCTCCGTTCCTTGTGCATATGACCCGAAAATAAATGCTACATCAATGTCACCTGCATACTCTGTAAGGACTTCTTTTAATGCATCCCCAATAGCAACCGTCTTTAAGAACAGTTGCTTGAGATCTTCAAAACCCGGTTGCTTACGATTTGCTCTGTAGTAGACCATATTTCCTTTTTTGGTCTCCAAGATAAAACCTGATTTAACTGCCCTTTTCAGTGCTTTCTGCACTTTAAACAAAGCATCACCTACTACCTCTGCAACTTCACTCTGAAAGTACTCCTTGTCAGGATTCAGAAGAAAAAGAGAAAGGACTTTTACGATAGTTTGACTTGGAAAGAGCGCTTCTATAGAACTCATACTCGCTCCAGATTCATCTACAAAGTTAGTTGGTTTAGATACCAACAAAGTTGGTTTCTAAACCAACATTGTTAGTATGAATCAGGAATAATGCAAGGGACCCCTATGAAATGTAATGCTCCTAAACGAGTTCTATAGAATGACATCTGTTCAACAAAAGTGGAACAAGAATGGAACATGGAACTCAAGTGGAACAAAGTTGGATTATGAAAGCCTTGTAATTAGCGGATTTTGGCAAGCAACAAAAAATACCCCCAAGGGAATTCGAACCATGCCGCCTACGTGAAAGGAGGTATCTAACTAACTTTAATGAATCTAATAGTCAAATGTTGAATTTGTTTTCAGGTTTGCCCGAGCGAAACTCCAACTGGCTCTGTCCTCGAGTACTAATGGATTTTAAGTCCGGAATGTCTATACAGATGGAAGGGTTTTACCATAGCTTACAATTGAACAAAATACTCAAGGAGAATAGAGAATCGGGATGACTGGATTCGAACCAGCGGCCCCTTCGTCCCGAACGAAGTGCGCTACCAAGCTGCGCTACATCCCGATAAAATTATTATACTATGTGCCGCTCCAATTGACGGATTGGATTCCCTCAGCAAGTGAAATTGTGACAAAGCCGGATAACCAAGTCAACCTTGTTCTCAAACCCGATGACGAAAGAGGGCCGATTTCCTTCAGGGCTAGGCAAAAGAGACTGGTTGAGAACACGCCCGAACCGAATCCACCTTTCCTATTCAGCCTGAATGATCTGTAACAAAAGGGCTTCCAACTCCCGGACAGCTTTGAGATTCTCGAAAACCTGTGGGCGCTTCTTAGCCATCTTGCTGGCGACTTTGGTGTAAAACCGCCGATCGCCGGACAACTTGAGGATGGTCTGGAGGTAAGCGTCCTTTGTGGCAGCGACACAATCGGCGAGGCCGGCTTGTTGGTTCAAGGCGTACCCGTAGCAAGCCAGGCCTTCCTTCGGCTGAAGCGTCGCAATGGGTTTCCCGGCTGAGAAGGAAATGAAAGCCCATTCATCCAGCCCTTCCCCCGGCGGTGACAAGACGACATCGGCTAGTTGCGCCAGGCTCAGCATTTCATCCCACCCTGGGCGATGGATGAAGGTGATCCGATTACGGAGATCCGCCTCTTTCTCGGTTAGCCTTTGCTGGAAAAGTGTTGCCCATGCCTCGGAGCCGTTATTGATAAATACCATCTGCCCCGTCGCATCCGCACGTAAAATCTGAAGAAGCAGGTCATCATCCTCCGGATGGCATTTGAGCAGCGAGCCCGGATACAGATAAAGCGCCCCATGGGGCCGAATTCCAAAGTGGGCGCGGTCGTATGCCTGAGACAGAGACGGTTCCGGGTAAACCAGTGGGATGCCTTGCAGTGGGACAATCGAAGTGGCGTACGGCTCCTGCCCCTTTGGCTGGAACAGCTTGCTGGACAACACGTAATCCAGGTCCGGGATACCCGCGGTTGCGCAGAAGCCGGACTGCCAGATGCACTGGATTCTGGCCAGCCGGGAGAAGGAAAGGCAATACGCCATCGGCTCCAGGATATTGTCGGTGTAGATGAGCATGTCCAGGTTTTCATCCGCAATCCGTCGCTGCGCCCAATCCAGATCCTCCGCCGGGATGGGGTGATGTTGAATGCGAGCCTCCGTAAACGGCGAGGCCGCGGCAGCAATCGTAAACACGTGGACTTCCATTGCTCCTTGGCTCAACGCTTCGATGGTGGGTTTATACAAACGCGCAATGGGATGGGAACTTGTGAAAAACTGCGAAACAAACCCGATTTTGGGCTTTCGGTTCCGCTTGAACCGAAAAGAGGATGAGAGGCCTGGTGTGTTGGCAAGCACACCTGCCACACTTTGTTGAAGGACAGCATCCTGAAGGGTGTTATAAACCGTATAGAGCAATGACGAGCCAATCTCGGCAATGGGATTGGTAAAGCTCAGCTTTTGCCCCTGGAGTTCTCGGAGGTTGTCCAGCGCGTAATCCCGCCAATAGGCAATCTCCTCGGTGGATTGGTAAAAGGAGGGCACGGCAGCCGCGATTTTCAAGCGCAAGCTATCGGAGGACGACAAATCCAAAGCCTTGTCGTATTGGCGAATGGCTTCGCTGACCTGCCCTTCGTAAAGATACCCATCCCCTACGGTCTGGTAGGCTTGCGGCAAGCCCGGCTGGAGCAGCAGCGCCTTCTGAAACATCGCCCGCGCATCCGGGAGTTGCAGATGTTCCTGGTACAGTGCCCCCAGGTTCAGATAGCCCAACGCATACTGTGGATTAGCCGCTACAGCTTTCCGGTAGGCGTCTATCGCTTGCCGGGGCCGGCCCAGCCGCTTGTAAAGGTTGCCCATGTTATTGAGCGCAGGTGTGAATTGCGGGTTTACCTGCAACGTTTGTTCGTAAGCCGCCAGGGCTTCCGGGATTCGGTAGAGGTGTTGCAGGGCTTGGGCCTGGAGGAAAAGCCCTTTTAAATGCGGGGAATGCAATTTTAAACCGGATTTCGTGCTTTCCAGCGCATCCCCGAAGCGCTTCAGCTCGAGCTGGGCAGCGGCCAGGTTAAACCACGTTTCAGGCTGGCCCGGCTGAATCCCCAGCGATTTCCTGAAGGCGCTCTCGGCCTTCGCCGGCTGGCCTTGCGCGGTGTAGACGACGCCCAGGTTGTTATGGGCCTCATATAAATCCGGGTTGATACCCAACGCCTGCTCGCAGACCGACTTGGCTTCATCCAGGCGGTTGGCTTGCTGCAATGCCAGCGCCAGGTTACTGTATGCGACGCTGAGTTGAGGATTTAAGCGAATAGACGTCTCATAATGATGTATGGCCTTGTCCAACTGCCCATCCAATTGAAAGACAACCCCCAGATCGCAATGCGCATCAGCGTTATCGGGATGATACGCCAACTGTTCCAGTAAATTGGCAATGGAGGCCTTTATTTCAGCGTTGGACGGGATGGAAGCCATGGGCAAACTCTTCCGACAGGACGTCTCTTTCTCTCATTCTAACCCAATTTGGCCGGGCCCGGCGTTATTCCTATCGCGCCTGTGTATCCTGTTTCCGAAGATTGACGGGAACAATCTGCTCAGGCGAAGTTTGACGTTTCTTACGCCGCTTTTGTTTTTCCTCGTCGTCATCTCCAACCCGCATGGAGGACAGGACGATATTGGTCGCGCCATTTTCACTGGTCTCCAGCTCAGTGGCGATCGCGTCCCCGGTGAGTTTTTCGCTGCCTGAACTCAGCGGGTTGCCTTCCACAGCCACGTTCTCCGCATAGGTCGGGTCCAGTTCGCCCCGGTTATTGGCGACCGTATAATACTGGCCTTGCTGGATATCGCCATTGGGCTGCGTGGGGGCTTCCCCTGGCGAAGGTGAGGGGGACGGACCGGGAGAAGGCGCAGGGGATGGCGGCAGGATTAAGTCCACGCCGTTGAAGATGACCCGGCCAGGCGGGTCGTTGGTAATGGTCAATGTGTCACCAGGGCTGACCGTACCGTTTATGTTGACTGAAACGCCGCGATACAAGCCCTCTGCACCCACGCGGAGCAACCCGTTTGCGACAGCGACTTCCAAGGGGTTGCTCAGCAGGCCGATTGTCCCCTGTGCCCGCAATGTAGCCCCTTGTGCCGCAATAATATCCGTTGCCGACCCATTACCGTCCAGAATCGATCCCGCAGAGGTAATCCAGACCCTGTGGCCTGTAACCGCACCGGCCAAGGTGACATTCCCGCTTTGGCCGGTCACTCTTACCGCTCTCCCGGTTAATCCGTCGGAGCCGATCGTCAATCCATCAGTCTCGTTAACGGTTATATTCCCTGCGGTACTGCCGGTAAGCCGTGTAACCCGGGTCTGAATGTCCACGTTGCCGGTTCCGGATGCGACATGCAGGTTTCCGCCGATAATCAGGCCATTGCCGCTGATATTCCCGGAAGTGGCCGTAGAAAGTTGAATCGCGTTTCCGTTGAGGTTGCCGTTTAGCGCAATATTCCCTGTGCCGCCAGCCTGTACCTCAATCGTATTCCCGGTGACATTGCTATTCAGATGGATATTGCCATTGCTTGTGGCAAGCTGCAGATGATTGGCTGCCATCGCGCCGTCCACTGCCAGGTTACCGCTCGCAACGTGAATATCAATGCTGTGGCCGCTCATTCCGGCGCTTCCCACGGTCAGCGTATCGGCTTCCGTCAAGGTGATATTGCCTGTCGTCGTTCCGGAAACGGTCTGAATATCGGTGTTCAGGTTAATGTTGCCGGAACTGCTGGCAAACGCAAGGCTGTTTGTCGTCAAAAGTCCTGCCGTTTGATTGATATCGCCACTGCCGTGGGCAGTGAGGCTAATGGCATTGGCTGCGGTCACATCGGCCCCAATCAGGATAGCCCCGTTGTTTGAAGTGGTGGCTAGCGTGATATCCTGGCCGGTAATGGTATTTCCGACGGTTAAGGTGTCTCCCGCCGAGATATTGACGGAGCCTCCTGCTGAAACGGGGCCAAGCATCAGCGCATCCGCATCTTGGATAAAGATTCCGCCGATGCCGTTATTGCTGGCTTGCAACGTGCCTACTGCCGTTTGGATACGGTTGCCGAGCGTGCCGATATTGCCGTTTGAAGTCAGGATGAGCGTTCCATCGGTGCGAATGTTGCTGCCGACATCATCCGTATCCATAATCGTGCTGCCCGCCGTGATGGTAATATCGCCCGCGTTGGTGGATTCCAGGCTGTCAAACGTCACCGCTCCGCCGCTGTTGAGTGTGACGGCGTCCACGGCCTGAACCGAACCCAAGCTCATGTTCCCGGTTGCGGATTGGATAACGATTTCGCCCAGGGTTGTCGCCGCGCCCACCGTCAGGCCAGCATCCGCAAACAGGGAAAGATTCCCGTCGGCCGTGGCGGAGGTGATAGCCAGACTTCCGCCATTGGCCTGGATATCCAGGGCCCCATCCGTATCAAGTGTGTCGAGGTTGGCATTGCCTCCCGCAACCAGGGTCATATCCCCGATGGCGCCGGCAGTTGTAATCGTAAGATCGGAGCCTGCCTGAATATCAAGCGTACCTGCCGAATCCAGCGTTCCGGCGATGACAGTCCCATCCGAAATAAGGCGCATTGTCCCGCCGGAAGTGGCCGATGTAACCGCGAGATTGCCGCCGGTTGCCTGCAAGTTGAGTGTATCTCCCGTTGTGACCGTCCCGGCAGTTAAACTGCCATTCTGGGTCTGTATGTCAACGCTTCCTGCGGCAATGGCAGAAGTCACCGAAAGATTTCCGCTGCTTTCCGTCAGGTTAATGCCTGCGTTAGCTGAGGACAGTGTCATAGCAGCTCCGTTAAAGGCGCCTTCTAGTGTAATCGCGTCATCCGAACTGATTTCAATCGAGGAGGTATCCATATTCACGTTGCTGCCGAACACGCCAAACCCGCCGGTCACGGTAATCTTAATCTCGTTTGCGCCCACGCCGCTCACGGCATCCAACGTGCCGTTATTGCCCACGCTGGTGTCATTGGTAATGTTAATGGTCCCGTCCGCCACGGCTGCGCTGGTGTCCAGCGTCACGTTATCCAGCACCAGGTTGCCGTTACTGTAATTGATGATGATATCGCTGCCGCCCCCTTCTGCCCGCACGGTGCCGATGCTGGCAAAGTCCCCATCAATGTTGATGACGCCGCCGGATCCGGCGACTGCGTTAATCGTATCGCCGGGGTTAATGCCGCCTTCCGCCGTCATCGGGTCGTCATCAAACAGGTTGAGCGCAGCCCCGCCCCCCGTCGCCCGAAGCAGGGTTGCGGCATTGCGGATATGGATGCCGCTGGCGTTCTCGGCGTCGATTGTCATGTTTTGCGCCGTAATCGTGGAAGCGGAGCCAACCGTATCCAGGTTAATGGCCCCTGTTGTGGAAACCAGGGTGATATTGCCGGGAACGGTAATCGTGCCGTCCAGTTGGATGGCGTTGTTGGCCTGCAATCGCAGGTCAGTCAAGCCGAACGAAGCCAGATCGATGCTGCCCAGGCTGATGGCCCCGGTTGAGACGATATCCAGGTTGCCCGCATTGATCAGGTTTCCGGTCAGGCTGTTTCCGGTAATATCATGAATGCCGAATCCTGCAAAACTGCCGATGTTCAGGTTGATGTCCCCGCTGGACAACGTATCGGCAACCAGGTTGATGCGGGGCGCCTCCAGCACGCCGGTCGTCGTGATGTGAATCGTCTGCGCGGAAAGGGTTTTTTCGGCAGCCGCCGCATCCCGCAAGTCTCCATCCAGGTTGAGGTTGATGATGCCGTTTGCAGCCGTTAGGTCATCGGTAAGAATAATGTCATGACCGCCCAGACTGGTGATGAGGATGTTTCCGGCAGTGGTATTGATGGCGCCCAGGGTCAAATCACCGGTTGCAGCCGTGAGCCAGATGTTGCCCGCATCCGTGACGGAAAGCCCGCTGCCGGAAACCTGGGCTTCCAAAGCATTCAACGCCGTGCCGACGCTGCCGCCGGCGGTTAGGGATACCGACTCCGAAGCGATCAAGTCAACGGCTTGGGCATCCCCATCATCCAGAATCGACCCGGCGCTGTTGATCGTGATGTTCTCGCCAGTGATATGCCCGGTTAAAGTGACGTCTCCCAACGTCGTTGTAAGATGGATATCGGCTCCGGCCAGGTTTCCGCCGCTGATGTTGAGGCCGTTGGCTTCCACCAGGGTAATATTTCCGCCCGTTGCACCGCTTAGGTTGCTGATGTTGGTGTCCAGCGAGATGTCCCCGGTTGTGGAAGCAATGGCCAGGGTGGTGGCGTTGATGACGCCGCCGGATTGCGTGATGTCCCCATCGCCATGGGTATTCAGGGAAACAGTGGTTGCCGACAGATCATCCCCCAGTTGAATGCCACTGTTGCCAGCCGTGGTCGAAAGGGAAATATCCGTGGCCGTGATAATGCCGGATGTCTGGATGGCACCGCTGGCATCCAGGGCAAAGTCTCCTCCTGCCGAAGTAGCCGCCAGCGTGATACTGTTGAGTTCCGAAAGGACGATATCCCCAGCCCCCGAAGTCGTGGCCTGAAGCGTACCCGCATCGGTCAGCAAAGCATTGCCGCTTTGCCCAATGTTACCGCCACTGCTGGCCAGGGTAACGGTTGATCCGATAATCCGGCCGCCGCCGCTCAGGATATTCCCGGTGCCGTGGGCGGTAATTGTCGCCGATGTGGCGCCGGTCGCGTCCGCGTTAAACAGAATGTCCGCATGATTGGCCGTGGTGGTCAGGATCAGGTTTTGCGCCGTGATGTCGCCAATCACGGTCACGGCGTTCGGTGACCGCAGTTGAAACGTGCCGCCGGAGGACGCATCGATGGAAACGGCGTCCGCCTCCGCCAGGTACACATGCCCGCCGGTACTGTTCGCGGAAAGAGTATTGACGGCCGTCTGCAAGTGGTTCCCCGCGGTGCCGATGTGGCTGCCCGCGAGCAGATCCAGCCGCCCAGCCGTCACGATGTTGTTGCCCACGTCATCGGTATCGGTGATGCTGCCGGTCGCAGCCAGGTAAATATCTCCGGCCCCGCCCGTCTGGATGCTGGTAATGGTCATGTTGCCGGTTTCTTCCAAGGCAATGTCATTCCCGCCGGACGTCGTAATGGTAATATTCCCCACGTTCAGGCCCAGTACCCCTCCCAACCCGGAGCCAATCGCGCCGTTGCTGGTCAAGGTCAGTGTGCCGGTGGTGGTAATGTTGTCCCCTGCGCCGGTGTCATCAATCGTTGAAGCTGAAATCAGCAGGATGTTGCCAGCCCCGCCCGTGTTGATGTCCCCAATCGTCATCGCGCCTGACTCCTGGAGGGTAATATGATTGCCGCCGGAAGAGATGACATTGATTGTGCCTACGTTGAGACCCAGCGCGCCGCCCGCCCCGCCGCCGATCGCCCCGTTGCTGGTGAGTGTCAGCGATCCGGTGGTGGTGATATTATCGCCCGCGCCGGTGTCATCAATTGTAGAAGACGAAATCAGCAGGATGTTGCCTGCGCCACCCGTGTTGATGTCCGCAATCGTCATCGGGCCGGTTTCCGAGAGGGAAACATCGTTCCCACCAGAGGAGGTTATCGTAATATGGCCCGTGTTAATACCCAGCGGGCCGCCTGCGCCACTGCCAATCGCGCCATTGCTGGTCAAGGTCAGCGTGCCGGTGGTGGTGATGTTATCGCCCGCGCCGGTATCATCAATCGTCGTGCCCGCAATGAGGATGATATTGCCGGCCCCGCCGGTCGCGATATCGGCAATGGTCATCGCACCGGATGTTTCCAGCGTAATAGCGCTGCCCCCGGAGGAGGTCACGGTTATGTTGCCGACATTCAAGCCGAGCGCGCCCCCGGCCCCACCGCCGATCGCCCCGTTGCTGGTCAGTGTCAGCGATCCGGAGGTGGTGATGTTGTCGCCCGCGCCGGTGTCATCAATGGTAGAGGTGGATGTCAGTGTAATATTGCCCGCCCCGGCCGTGTTGATGTCCGCGATGGTCATCGGGCCGGTTTCGGAGAGGTTGATGTGGTTGCCGCCGGTGCCGGTAATGGTAATATTCCCGGTGGTGATGCCCAACGCCCCGCCTGCGCCCATTCCAATCGCCCCGTTGGAAGCCAGTGTGAGCGTCCCCGTATTGGTGATAGCCACGCCCGCTCCGGTGTCATCGATGGTACCGGATGCGCTGAGGCTGATATTGCCGGATCCGGTCGCAATGCTGCTCACGATCAGGTTGCTGGCCGCATCTAGAAAGACGTCGCTATTGGTGGTTGTGATGGTGATGTGCCCGGTCCCGCCGGTCTGAATATCCAGATCCGCTGCACCGACGCCCCCGATTGCAGCACCAGAAGTCATCGCGAGGTTGCGATTATTGCCGAGGGTGATGTTGGGCGACTCTCCTCCACTGGCGTCCAGGATGCCCTGGCCGGTGATGAGTACCAGGTTCACGTTGGGATTGCCTGCCGCCAGGTCCAACGAATCAATTGAGATGTTGCCAACCGAGGCGTTCCCGATGATGAGGTTGCGCGCAACCAGGTTGGCTGCCGCAAGGCTGGCATTGGCGATACTCAACGTCCCGGCTGCGCCGCCCAGTCCGATTGTGCCACCCGTTGTCAACGGCTGGTAAATGACGTCACCGGTTGCGCCCGCATTTACCAGGCCGTTTACAGTCAGTGCATCCGCGGTAATGGTGATGTTATTGCCCTGGACCGTGCTTAATGCGGGTATTACAACGCCCGTGGACTTAAGCCGGACAATACCCGTGGCTGCATTGGCCGTGATATCACCCAGGCTTATCGGCCCGGCGGTTTCCTCCAGGTAGATGTTACCGCTGGAAGCTGTTGCCCTCAACGCATTGACGCCCGCCCCGGCATTCACGTCCAGCTCGTTGGCGCTGGTGCCGATGCTGCCGGTGGTTGCCGTCAGGATGACGTTGCCGGTGGTAGCAATGTTTGCGATACCGTCGTCCGCCCCATCGGTATCCATGATGCTGGTTCCCTTCAGCGTGATATCGCCGCCTCCGCCGGTTAGGACGCTGGCCACGGTCATCGCCCCGCTATCGGTTATGGAGATATCGTTTCCGCCGCTGGACGTAACCGTAACGTGTCCCGTGTTGATGTTAATCCCTTCGGCAGTGGCGGAACCAATGGCCCCGTTGGACGTCAGCGTTAGCGTGCCGGTGGTCACGATGTTATCGCCGATATCATCCACGTCATCGATGGTAGATGTGGAAGCCAGGGAGATATTTCCCGCGCCGCCCGTAGTGATGGCGCCAATCGTCATCGGGCCGGTTTCGCTGAGGTGGATGGCGTTGCCGCCGCTGGACGTGACAGTGATCGTGCCGACATTGAGGTCTAGTGCGCCGCCAGCACCAGCTCCAATGGCGCCGTTACTGGTCAAGGTCAGGGAGCCCGTGGTGGTGATTGCTGTGCCCGCGCCGGTATCGTCAATCGTGGAAGTTGAGTTGAGCGTGACATTGCCCGCACCGCCCGTGGTGATGGACGCGATGGTCATCGGGCCGGTTTCCTGCAAGGTGATGTTATTGCCGCCGGTTCCTGCAACGGTGATGTTGCCCACATTCAGGTTAATGCCCTGCGCCGTTGCCCCGCCAATCGCGCCGCTGGTGGATTCCAGCGTGACATTCCCCGCGATGAGGTTGGGTGCGCCGTCATCCCGATCGTCAATACGCGTGCCTTTGATCCCGATGGCAGCGCTGCCTACGTCAATCAGGTCGAAGATAAACGCGCCGGTGGTTTCGATATAAGCCCCGGCATTATTGGTTTTAACGGCCAAAAACCCTTCATTCCCCGCCGTGCCCAGTGTCACGTCCAGGTCATCATCAGCCGGCGCGGCGGCGCCAATCTGTCCCGTCCCGCTTCCGCCACCGCCGGTAAATGTCAGGTTCCGGTTGTTGCCCAGGATGATATTGGCGGATTCGCCCACGCTCACGTCCGTAATAACCCCGGTGGTATTGATTGTCAGGTGGACGTTTTCCTGCGAGAGGTCAATTGCGCCGAAATTGAGCGTGCCCTGGTAGGTATCCGATCCCAGTACAATTGTGCCCGCCGTGACTCGCGCCAGCTCGGCATCGCTGATGTTGAGCCCGGTACCGGTGGCGGTCCCCAGATCCATAGCCCGTGTGATTGTCCTGGTCTGGAAATTGACCGCTCCCGTACCGGCGTTGAGGTTAGCGGAATTGCTGACATCCAGGTTATCCACAATGAGCGTAATGTTGGCCCCCTGGAAGTTGGTCAGGGCCGGCAACGTCAGGTCGGGAGACTTGACCTGGAGCATCCCGGTGGCTGCCGACGCGGTCACGTTGCCAAAGCTCACGGCCCCGGCGGTTTCCTCAATATAGACGTTCCCGGATGTTGCCGATGCGATGATGGCATTGACGCCCGCCCCGGCATCAATGTCCAGCTCGTTGGCGCTGGTGCCGATGCTGCCGGTGGTTGCCGTGAGAATGACGTTGCCGGTGGTAACGATGTTCGCGTTGGCGTCGTCAACCGCATCCGTGTCATTAATAGAGGTGCCCTGCAACGTGATATTGCCGGCCCCGCCGGTGGAAACGGATGTGACGGTCAAGGCCCCGCTATCCGTAATGGTAATATGGTTGCCGCCGGAGGAAGTGACAGAGACGTGCCCGGTGTTGATATTGAGGCCCTGGGCGTTGGCCCCGCCGATGACGCCGTTGGACGTAAGGCTTAACGTGCCCGTGGTAACGATGTTATCACCGGCATCATTGCCGTCATCAATGGTGGCGGTGGAAACCAGCGTAATATTCCCGGCCCCGCCCGTTGCAATCGAGCCGATCGTCATGGGGCCGGTTTCATCAATGGCGATATTCGTGCCGCCGGACGACGTGACGTTCAAGGTGCCGACGTTAACGCTGAGGGATCCGCCTGCACCGCTGCCGATGGCGCTTCCGCTGGCCAATGTCAGCGAGCCGGTGGTGACGATGGCGGGCATTGCGCCCGTATCATCGATTGAGGAGGTGGATGTGAGGCTGATGTTGCCCGCCCCTCCTGTGGTGATGGCGGCAATCGTCATTGGCCCGGTTTCCGAGAGGGAGATGTTATTCCCATTGGTAGACGCCACCGTAATATTGCCGACATTGATGTTTAGCGGCCCGCCCGCGCCGCCGCCAATCGCCCCGTTGGACGTGAGACGAATCGTGCCGGTGTTGGTAATGGCGACGGCTGCGCCCGTATCATCAATGGTGGAGGCCGAGGTTAAATCCAGGTTGCCGGTGCCGGTAGAAATCGCCCCGATGATCATGGCGCCCAGGGTTTCCACGGTGGCGGCCCCATTGCTGGTAGTGATGGAGAGGGTGCCCGTCCCCGACGTCAACAGGTCGATATCCGCGGCGGCGGCTCCACCAACAGTCCCGCCGGTAGACGTGAATGCAACGTTACGGTTTGCGCCCATCAGGATGTTGGCCGCTTCCCCTGCGCTGCCGTCAATGATGTTCTGGCCGCTAATCAGGCTCAGGTGGACGCCCGGGTTCTCGGTCAGCAGATCCAGGGCGTCGATGGTGATGTTACCGGAGGTTGTGGAGCCGATAATCAGCGTGCCCGCCGTAACATGGGCCGCGGATATATCCGTGTTGCTCAGGGTCAACGTCCCGAGCGCGCCACCCAGGCCAATGGTCGCCCCGTTGGTGGAGGGCCTGAATGTTGCCGTTCCGCTGGCGCCCGCTTCCACCATGCCGTTGAGAATCGGCGTATCGCTGTTAATGATGACGTGAAGGCCACGGATGCTGGTTGCAACCGGGATGGTGAGATTGCCGGAGCGGATGCTTGCGGTTCCGGTCGCGGTGGAGGCCCACAGGTTCCCAATATCCAGCGTTCCAGCCGTGTCCTCGATGTAGATGCTGCCGGATGTCGCGCTTGCGGTGAGCGCGGCCAGGCCCGTCCCGGCATTCACGTCCAGCTCGTTCGAGGCGGAACCGATGTTACCGCCGGTCGCCGTCAGGAAAATGCGCCCCGTGGTCGTCACGTTGGCTGTGCTGTCCTCCACGGCATCGCTTTCCGCCAGGCTGACGCCGGTCAGATAGATGTCCCCGGAGAGGCCTGCTCCCGTAGTGATGGACGTTATGCGGAATGCGCCGTTATGGGTCAGGTAGATGTCGTTGCCGTTGGTGCCGGTCACGCTGACGCCGTTCCCCGCGCTGATATTGAACACGTTCCCGGCGCTGCCGATGGCCCCGTTGGTTTGCAGCGTAATGGTATCCGAAGTCGTAATGGCTGTCGTCGCGCCGCTGTCCTCCAGCAGGCCGGTCGTGGTAAGCGTCACCGCTCCCAGGCCGCCGGTGGAAATGGAGGCAATGCGCATGGCGGCGTCATCCTCGTACAGACGAACGCTCCCGCCACTGGTATCGGTCACGGTAATCCAGTTTGCCAGGATGTTGAGCCCCTGCGCATTCGCCGCGCCGATGGCTCCGCCACTGGTCAGGGACAGATTCCCGGTGGTGGAGATGTTCGCGCCGACATCATCCGTATCGTTAATGGTGCCGCCGGAGGAGAGATTGATGTTACCTCCGCCGGAGCTGGTGATGCTGTTGATGAGCGTGTTATTGGCATTGGAGAGGATGATATCCGAAGGGCCGGTGATGGTGAGTGCCCCGGACGTGTTCATGTTGAGCGGGTTGGCGAGCGTTCCGATGGTTCCCGCCGCTTGCAGGTTCACGGTCCCGCTGGAGGTAATCGCCGAAGCCCCGGAGGTATCCATAATCGTGCCCGTGGATACCACGTTGATATTCCCGGTGCCGGGCGTCATGGCATTGATAATGAGGTTGCCGAAAGCGTGCAGATAGATGTCGGCATTGTCCGTATCCAGGCTCACGTGCCCCGTGCCGGAAAGCTCGATATCCAGATCCTCGTCCACGCCGGAGTTGCCGATTCTCCCTGAACCGCCGCCGGTGCTACCGTCAATCGTCAGGTTCTGGTTGGCGGCCAGCTTGATGTTGGCGACTTCGCTGCCCGCGCTCGCATCGATGATGAGGCCGGACGTGTTGAGTTCCAGGCTCATGGCCTTGTTAGTGGCCGCGAAGTCAATCGCCCCGATTTCCATGTTGCCGGCTGTCGGTGTCCCGCTTATCCCGCCGATGACCAGACGATTCGCGGTCACGTTCAGCATCTCAGCATTGGTCAGGTTAAATGTCCCAGTCCCGCCTGCCAAGCCGATGCTGGTTGAGGCCGTCAGCGGCCTCAGTGTCACCGTGCCGCCCGGCGCATTGATTGAGCCGGAAAGATCCAGGGTGTCCGCCGTGAGGTTGACCACGCCGCTGGATATCGTAACACCGCCAGGCAGTATAATATCGGACGCCTGGAGGTCAAACGTCGTCCCGGCCGTGGAGTTGCCCAGCGTCACGCCATCGGTTTCCGTGATGAACACATTGCCCGCGCCCAGCGTTGTGGCACTCAGGTTTGCCGTATTGGTATAAATCCGGTTGGCCGTGGCTGCGGCCCCAATGGTGCCCGTGCCCGCCTGAAGCGTGATACTGTTGGCCGTGATGGTTCCGGCCGTTCGGACGTAATTCCCCGAGCCGTTGGCGGACATATTGACCGTGTCGCCGGAAAGGTTGGCCGCAAGAATGATATCGCCGGTGCCGCCCGCCGTGGTATTGATGGTCACTGTACCTGTCCCGGCGTTCACTGCGCCTTGCAGGGTGACATTGGTGCCGTAGATGTTGATATTGCCGTTGTTGGACGTTAGGCTGCCTCCGAAGTTGATGTTGACCGAGCCCGCGCCGACGCCATCCGCATTGCCGCGCAAGGTAATGTCCGCGTTATGGGTGGTAATCGCCGCCTGGATAAAGATGCTGGCGTTGGCGTCCAGTGTCAGGCTAACGGGCGTGCCGCCTGCGCCGGTCGAGGCGATGCTGGTATCGAACGCGCTGGAGACGATGATATTGCGGTTGGCCTGGAGCCAGATGTTGCCGAACCCGACAAAGACGCCCGAGCCGCCGTTATAGCGAGGGTCAAACACCACGTCGGTCGTTATGCCGTGGTCGGTAAAGTTTTCATCCGGCAAAACGGCATCATTCCGGCTTGGAGCGCTCCCGCCGGAATCGTTGATGGTGATGTCCTGCGGATCGATGTAGATCGTCCCGCTCTTCCCGTTATTGGCGGAGCCGAACGCGCGCCCCTCGAAGAACACGCTTTCCTTGCCGCTGATTTCCACGAAGCTGGCATCGCCGGAAACACTCCCGCCGCTCACATCCAGCACGCCACCCCGGTCGAAATACGTGTTATTGTCGGACCAGATGATAATCGTCCCGGCATCGCTGTTGTTCCCGGCTCCCCGCGCGGAGGTGACGCTGCCCCCGGTGAGCTTGGTTCCCTTGACGGATGAAACCCTGATCTCGCCGCCCTGGCCATTTTCAGCGGCTTCCGCCAGCACCTTTCCCCGTTGGACGACATAATCCCCGGTGATGGCGACTTTGCCCCCGTCCGGAGAAGCGGTTGTCCCGCTGGCATCCATCGTTCCGGCGTTGCGCACAATGGCGTCGCTGCCGGTGTTGCTGAAGAACACGATCTCCCCGTTGACGGTTTCGAATCCCTGCGCCGTAATAATCCCTTCGTTGTTGATGGCCCGTTCGTACAGGCTGTTTTCCAGCCGGGCCAGCGCCTCGGTTTTGCCGCCCTTCGTATGGATTGACCCACTGTTGGCAATCGCGTCCCGCGCGCCGGAGACTTTCCGCTTCAATGCGGCATCCACTTTCACCTGAATGTCCAGGTTATCCGCAACGGTGACGTTGACCCGCTCCCCCACGGCCAGCGATACCTGGCCTTTTTCGCTGGTGATCGTCCCGGTGTTCTCCACGGCGCTGCCGGTTAAAACGGCAAACCCGCCGGGCGTTGTCTCGATCGTCCCGGCGTTTTTGACGGCCGCGGGCGCCGCGGTAGACGAGGCCCGGAAGATATACTTCCCCTGGGCAAAGTCCTCGTCCCGGATGTTGAGCGTGGACGCCACCAGCCCCGAAACATTGACCTGCGACGTTGCGCCAAACACCACGCCGTTTGGATTGACCAGGAACACCTGGCCGTTGGAGCGCATCGCGCCCATAATTTCCGAGGGGTTGTTCCCCGTAACGCGGTTGAGAATGGCCGATTTCTCGTTCGGCAGGTTGAAGTTCACCGCCTCGCCCTGCCCAATGCTGAAATCCCGGTAATGCACAATCGATTTGGTAGACGTGGAGGACACATCCAGCTTTGAACCCGTCTGCTCAAAACGAACGTTGCCCAGTTTGGCTTCGTAACCGCTGGGCAAGGCCTGGCTTTCCGTGGAGGCGCAGGCCACAACCAGCACGGATGACAGCGCCAGCACCCGCGCGAGATAGAAGGGCCTTAACGGGGTAAAGATAAATTGCGCCAGCGGCGGCGGCAGGTTCAGGCGTTCCAGGATGATAAACGTGGTGGCCAGCGTGGACTGGAGGCTGTGGAATGCGGCCTTTACCGGCAGAAAGGAGCCCAGGCATCGGAACAGGGAGGCAAGGCAAAGCAGGTCGTGCTTGTAATACACCTGGATTTTATGGTCCAGGTATGCAATAAACCGTCCCCGGCAGTGGGTATCCTCCTTGAGGACCTTAAAGAACATGGGCCTTCTCCACGCGGTCGCACCGGGATGCCTTACAGGGGGCGACTGGCGGCAACGGAAACCCCATTGCCTTATCGATTTCCGTTCTGTTTTTCCAAGTGCCCCTGTGCCTATTTTGAGTCCTTTGATGTATCGACCCCATCCCCCATTTACTTGAGCCTTTGGGGGATATCGCCTTTAAATCGGTGCAAGCCCGTATATGGGCTTTAGAGTGGAGAAGCCAGGCCCACCCCCTTGAATGGCTGACAACGAGAAGCCTCGGTACGCCCGATTAGTTGCCCGGGTCTGCTGATTCCTGCTTCGGCTTGCGCTTTCCATCAAATCGTCGCGCGCCAGGACTGAAGGGCAAAGCCCGGCAAGGAAGGAGCGCCGATGATCCTCCTGCGGGCCGGGGGGAAGATGGCGCTACGGGATGGGACTGTGACATGGGGAGCATGGGGGGAGCCGGGCCGTAAAACAGGGATAAAAAGGCTGTTAAAATAAAGGTATAAAGCGGGTTTTACCCTGTTTGGCGGAACGAACCCCATGGGCCGCCCAAGGGGCTAGAAGGTCGTTGGCTCCGGGGAGTCATCGTCGGGTGGTGGGACTACCTCCGTTTCAGCTTCCGTCGCGTCCGCCGGTTCCTGGGCCTGCCATCCCGCGCTCATCTCCATAAACGCTTCCAGGCTGATCTGGCTGGGATGGAATGGACGCGGCGACCCGTGGGGAATATAGTTGCGTTGCACCTTGTGGGCGCGATATTCCTGTACCGCCATGCCCTGGCATTCGGCCCGCCGGCGCTCGTCCTGGTACGCTTCCAGCTCGGCCAGCTTCCTGTCGCGGGCGCGCTGGATGCGGCCGCGCAGGTTGGTCAGCTTGCGAAACTTATCGAGCCAGGCCGCCTTTTCCTCCTCCGAGTCCGTCTGAGGCTGCGGATTCCTGCTCTCAAAGCGGGCCAGGCGAATCAACCGCCATGTGTCAAAAATAATCTCCTCGGCCAGGATTGACTCGATGCCATTGGCCGGCGCCAAATCGCGCCATACTTCCTGGCGGAACGCGGCATATTCCTTCGGGTCTTCCGTTGGCAAAAGTGTGGGGCAGTAGCCGCCGTGATCCAAGGCATTCATACTGCTTATTGCCTTACCCGTGGCTGTTTTGGGGCCGGGCGCCTTTGGATTCGTTTTCTTGCCGGATTTCTTCTTCTTTTTGGACATGATTCAACCTCCACATCCCTCTCCTATCGAGAGTATTGCTAACCTTTTGCAACCTGGTTCCACGGGGGAAGCCACATGAAACCAATGAATATATTAAATATATCATTTTTATTTAAAACTGTAAAGCCTTTTGACAGTCCCAACCCCTTGCCTCATCACGAACCGCCCTCAGAACATAGGGCTTTTCCCTGTCCGGCTAGCTGTTTCCTGGTAGCATGGTTTTATTTTTCGCAGCGGGCCCGCTTAACGAGGAAATAAGCAGCCGCCAGACCTAAAATGATAAAGCCTATCCCTATGAGCTTAATTCCTTGCAAATCTTGCGTTTCCAGGATTATGACCTTGCGGGCGACGGCAATAATGGCCACGGCAAGCACAATTTCCGTATGGACAATGCCCCCCTGCAAATAAGCGCGCGTTGACTCAATCAATTCGAGGCCGATTAGAATCAGCAAAAAGAAGCCGAATAAATCCAGCAGCTCCGCAATATCGAGCAGAAAAACAGGCGGGCTGAGGACATTTCTCAGCAAAATCCAGGCTAATTCAATTGTGGATAGGAAAACGACAATGGAAAGTAACCCAATGAGAGAAAATATAACAAGCTGTTCAAATTTCTTCAGATGGCCCGGCATGTTATTGAGGCTCACTGCGCGTTTTTCTCGTGTCCGTTAGCATCAACTAGCTTCTGCCATAAAATGCCCCATTCCTATTCCCCATCCCGGCTAGCCTTGTTGTTATAAACAGGTTCACGCAAAAGACAATTTACCCGATTCACCGCTTTTAAATTAGGGATAATCCCAAAACTTTCTTCTTTCCTGTAATGAAAATCCCAGCACCTTTCAATACCTCGTTCCATAGGTGGGAATCGCCTTCCCATCGACGGGCTTTGTTTGGCTCGAGGGCCGGGGCACAACGCCCTTTTACGGAAGAGGAGGTCAAACCGCTGGTCCGGCAGATGCTTCAGGGTGACGAAGCGGCCTGGACAACCTTTTACGAGAAAACAAACCAAATGGTGTATCTGTTCGCTTATTCCCGAGCAAAGGATCATTACCTGGCGGAAGAGATTGTGGCACAACATTACAGCAGGCTACCCGGCGCCTTGAAATCCTTCAAGGCGGATCAGCCTTTCTGGCCCTGGTATTTCAAGGTTGTCGGAAACCTGGTAACCGATGTGGCCTATCGCGCCGAAAAACCCTATCGGGAAAACACGGTCAGCCTGGAAGGGGATGGTGACGGGGGCCTCGCTCCTGCCGAACAATGGGGGGGTGCTATTCGCGGAAATGTGGATCATCCCGACCAGCATAGCGTTATCCGGGAAACGGCGGCCGAGATGAAGCGGTTAATCGACCGGATCTCTTCCCCACAACACCGCCTTGCGTTAATTTATGTGGGCATACTCGGCTTCTCTCTGGATGAAACCTCGCAGAGATTAGGCGTAAGCGTTGCGGCATGCAAGACAAATAAGCACCGCGGCTTAAACCAGTTTCGCGAATTGATGAAAAGTTCCCAGGAAATCCAGGCGCTTTCTGAAACACCTGAGGACGCGGACGTCCTGGTTTCGGCCTTCCGAGAGCTGGCCTTGCACTACCTGGAGCAGACCCGCCGGGATCCATTCCTGGGCATGCCGGTTACCTCATCCACGCCAACCAATCGGGCGGTCTGGGCCGTACCTTTGCAAGAGAGGCCTGTGCTGCCAGGTAACCCCAGCCCGGAATTGCGTAAAATACTGGGCCTCATGCCTCCCGCGTCGGCAAAGACATGGGTATCCGCCTTTCTGGCCGTTCTTCCCGATATGCAACCCCCATTTGAAGACGTGGAACACGGGCAGGTTGAATCCGCAAAGGCCTTTATTGCAACCTGTCTTGAGCATGCGCCGGATATTTCCGAAGTGAGGGATCTGGAAACGGGTTATCAAAAATCCGTGCTGGCGGCCTACCCATTCCTGCAAGATGCCCCGCCTTCCCATCAGGCCCGGCTTCCCTTCCCCCCGCCGACGGCCACCCATCAACCCGATACGGGATTTATCCCCTTTGCAAAATGGCTGGATGAATGGTGCCTGCATCCGTTGCAAGCCGGCAGCCTGATCCCTAACCCAAGACTGTTGGCCCAGAATTTTGGAGTCAGCTCCAGCTTTGCCAAGTTAGCTCTCGAATTTTTAACGGCGGCCGGAAGAATTGAACCCAATCCCGA
Source organism: uncultured cyanobacterium (assembly GCA_937922745.1). GTDB lineage: Bacteria > Cyanobacteriota > Vampirovibrionia > Vampirovibrionales > JAGQHJ01 > CALAJO01. The sequence continues at coordinate 84,621 of CALAJO010000006.1, read as the reverse complement.
CTTTAAAATCCAGAATCACGCCGTTGAAAAATTCAGGTACTATTATCGAAAATCCTTGCCCTCCCTTATGAGCCCGGAACGAAAATTGACGACAGAAGGGAAAACAACTGCGCTTTTAAAACAATATATCATTGACCATTTCGATGAGACCGACTGGTTGAGAAAAAAAGCGTACCTGCCTTCGTACCGGGATTTGGGTGTCGCGCTCAAACTTAAAAACCAAACGAGTCACCATGATGTGATGATTGCATGTCATCTGCTGGAGATGGAAGGGGTCCTGAGAAAGGAAAAAACCAGCACGCGCGCCCTACAATGGGTCATTTCCGCCATGCCCACGCTTCGCCCGGAGGAACAGCGTCATATCCTGCGGGAATACCCGCCGAATCCACTCGGCAAAAGGCCGTGGGGAGCATTAAGGGACACCGGGGAGCGCATTTTTTATCAGACCGCGGAACAGTTGGAAAACAAGGTTGCCGCCTACCTGCAATACAAAGGCATTTACCAGCCTTCTGACTTTCCGGTCGAGTTTCCCATCCACCTGATGCAACGGATTCGGGAGGAACTCCATATTAACGCATATACCCTGAAAAAAGCGGTGGCGATTTTAGCCGAAAAAGGCCTGATGAAACCCTTGAATAACCAGCGGTGCCTGATCCTGACCGCTCCCGACAGACCCGCGACCCCGGAGGATTGCCGCTGGGCGGCCGCCCATGCGCTGCCGACCCATGCGTATGTGCAGCTTGCGCAACGGCTCAAGCAGGAGATTATTCTTTATCTGGATCAGCTCCCCTCTGCTAACTTTCCGGTGGTGTTACCGCCGGGCTTCATTACCCGGGTTGTCGCGGAGTTAGACCTTACTCAGAAAGTGCGGAAGCAGGCGTTGAATCTCCTTTACCAGCAGGGCGTCCTACAGATCACGCCCAATAAAAAGGACTTTTTAGTCTTGATGCGGCCGGAATAACCGTTGCTGGATCGCCCATATTTGGAAACGGGTTCAAAGAATAACAGCCCTGGAATTGTAAAATCGTAATCGGGCTCAGCAATAGAAACAGCTTGTATATGGAGCGGAACGGCAGGCCGCTTTACCGGGCTCAACAGATTTTGAGCGCTGTTTTGAAACGGGGGCTCCTTTAACCAGTGGATCGTTAAGCCCAATTTCTCGACTATAATAGTCACTATCCATTAAACCTATCTATCTTTATATTTTGGTTCAAAAACTTTTGTAACAAAACTGGCAAATTTGAACGCAATCATTTTTTTATTTTCATATATAAATTTGCCAACAGTTTTGAATCATATGGATATGATAGGTGTAAGTGGAGATTATAAATGGGAAATACTTTTCGTCCTAATGCGACCAGTGGAAATGACACAATTAAAGGCAGCAACAGCGATGACCAGGTTTTTGCCCTCGACGGGCATGATTGGGTTGACGGCGGTAATGGTGATGATACCATTTACGGTGGAAGTGGAAATGACACGCTGCTGGGCGGCAATGGGAACGATTATCTTTTAGGACAAAGTGGAAATGATTTCTCCGATGGCGACAACGGAGACGACGTAATTTGCGATGATGAGGGTAACGATACACTTATGGGTGGAAATGGAAACGACACGCTTTACGGCGGTGCGGCTAACGACAGCTTGAATGGCGGAAACGGCCACGACGATTTATACGGCGGCGACGGAAACGACACCCTGGATGGTGGGCAAGGCCACGATTCCCTGGATGGCGGCTCCGGTAACGATTCCCTGTTGGGCGGGCAAGGCCATGACACGCTTGTGGGCGGGGCCGGCCACGATACCCTGTCTGGCGGCCAGGGCAAGGATTTGCTTTCCGGAGGCGACGGGAACGACCTGCTGATGGGGGACGACGAGCGCGACACCCTCTCCGGCGGCCTCGGGAACGATACCTTGATGGGCGGCTCTGACAACGATACGTATTACTCGTTTGTTGGCAATTTCGGGCACGATGTTATCGAAGACATTTCCGGCAACAGCGATTTCCTCGACCTGGCGAACTATCATTCTTCCAGCGTTACCTTTAAGGCGATCGACGGCCCGGACAGCAACGACTTTGCCGAGGATCTGCTGATTGAGTTCAGCCACGGCCAATCCATTACCATTCGCAATTATTTCAATAACGCCGGCAAAACCGCCAACACCATCGGCGCCGGTAGCGGCCTCATCGAGGAGATCCGCTTCTCCAACAAGACTTTCTCGTTTAATGATATCCGTCAAGTGGTTATTTTTCCGACCACACCGCCTGCCGGTGGCGGTCAAAATATTGGCGGCACCCCTTCTGCGGACACCATAACCGGCGGAACCGGCAATGATACGATTAACGCCGGTGCCGGCAACGATACCGTGTCGGCCGGGGACGGCAATGATACCGTGAGCGGCGGGGCCGATAACGATTCGGTAAGTGGCGATGCCGGAAACGACTCCCTCTCCGGGGACGAAGGCAACGATACGCTTTCCGGCGGCACGGGGAATGATACCCTGAACGGCGGAGCCGATGACGACTTGGTAAGTGGCGGAGAAGGAAACGACTCCTTGTCCGGCGGCAGCGGCAACGATATCCTGGAAGGAGGCGTGGGCAGCGACACCATTAACGGCGGCACCGGGAATGATACGATTAACGCCGGGGACGACAACGACCTGGCCACCGGGGATGAAGGAAATGACACCCTTTCCGGCGGCTTGGGAAGCGATACGCTGAGTGGCGGAGCGGATAACGATCTCGTCAATGGCGACGAAGGCAATGACTCCCTCTCCGGCGATGCTGGCAATGATACCCTCAACGGCGGCGAAGGCGATGACACGATTTCCGGCGGTGACGGCAGTGATATCATTTCCGGTGGAACCGGCAGTGACGTGATTGATGCCGGATCCGGCGATGATAACGTCTCTGGCGGCGATGGGAATGACACCATTCAAGCAGGCCCCGGCAATGACACTGTAACCGGCGGCATCGGCAACGATTCCGTTTCCGGCGGGGATGGTGCGGATGACCTCTCCGGCGATGCGGGCAGCGACACGATTGATGGTGGCGAAGGCGATGACATCATCCGCGGCGGAGACAATGACGACAGCCTTTCTGGCAATACCGGGAACGATACGATTGACGGCGGTAGCGGAAATGACGTGGTTTCCGGTGGCGACGGCAATGATGTGCTTGACGGCGGAACCGGCAATGACACCATTAACGCAGGCGCGGACAACGATTCCGTATCCGGTGGTGATGGGGACGACGCCCTGTTTGGCGATGCCGGGAATGACACGCTGGAAGGCGGCTCTGGAAACGATACCATGGATGGGGGTGACGGCGATGACACCTACGTCCTGAACCCGGGCTTCGGCAATGACGTCATCAACGACAGTAGCGGGACGGATTCGCTGGATACCACTGGCATTAACAGTGACACCACCGTGGACTTGGCATCCGGGACGGTGAACGCCGAAGGCGGCGCAGGCATCGTAACCGGCGCAACCGGTATCGAGAACGTTTCGACCGGAAGCGGCAACGACCAGGTTACCGGGAACGCCGCAAATAATATCCTCTCCGGGAACGAAGGCAATGACACCCTCGCCGGACAGGATGGCAACGACACGCTAAACGGCGGTAACGGCAGCGACAGTCTGGATGGCGGTACGGGTGACGACCTGCTGAACGCCGGAGAAGGCGACGATATCCTGAATGGCGGTTCGGGCAACGACACGCTGAACGGGGGCAACGGCAACGACACTTACGTTTTTGCCCCGGACTTCGGCAACGACTCGATTTCCGATTCAGCCGGCAACGATACCATTGACACATCCGCGATTGGCACGGATATCACGGTAGACTTATCTACAGGCTCCGTTAATACCCCGGAAGGCACGATTAGCGGCGTGGGCGCGATTGAGAACGTGAGCGCCGGCTCCGGGAACGACACAATCATTGGGAATGCCGAAAATAACATCCTGGATGGCAATGCGGGCAACGACAACCTGACCGGGAATGCCGGCAATGATACGCTCCTCGGCGGCCTTGGCGATGATACCCTTAATGGCGGCGAGGATGACGATGCGCTGGATGGTGGCGACGGCGACGACACCTATGTATTCAACCCCGGCTTTGGCCACGACACGATTACAGACGCCTCCGGCACGGACAGCCTGGACACAACCGCCATAAACAGTGATACCACGGTGGATCTGACATCGGGAACCGTGACTGCCGAAGGCGGCTTAGGCACCGTCTCCGGGGCCAACCACCTGGAGAACGTCAGCACCGGCAGCGGGAATGATACGGTTAAAGGCAATTCCGCCAACAACAAGCTTTCCGGGAATGCCGGGAACGATTACCTGGTGGGATACGCAGGCGATGATACGCTACAGGGCGGCTCCGGCAATGACACGCTGGAAGGCGGCGCGGATAACGACCTGCTGGATGGCGGCAGTGACAATGACCTGTACGTTTTCGGGTACAGCTTTGGGCACGACACCATTGTGGACGTTAGCGGGAATGATACGATCGACACCAGCGTCAACGTCAACAACACCAGCATCAACCTTACGACGGGTTTCTTGTCGACGGAAAACGGAAGCAGCACCGTTAGCGGCGCAACCAGCATCGAAAACGCCATCTCCGGGATGGGCAACGACATACTGATTGGCAACGGCAGCGCCAATAACCTCACGGCGAATGCCGGAAACGACACGCTATTGGGCGAAGCCGGAAATGACACCTTGAATGGTGGAACCGGCGACGATAACCTGAGCGGCGGCGCGGATAACGACCTGCTGAACGCCGGGGACGACAATGACACACTGGATGGCGGCGCTGGAAACGATACCCTGAATGGCGGGGCCAGCGACGACACCTACATCTTCGGGCCGGGATTCGGCAATGACAATATTATCGACGCGTCCGGCAATGACACGATTGATTTATCAGCCGTGGATGCCCCAACCGTAGTTAACCTGGGCAACGGCACGGTTTCCTCTTCCGAAGGAACCCTCTCCGGTGTTGGCGCCATCGAGAACGCCGTAACCGGCTCCGGAAACGACACCCTCATCGGGAATGCCGCGAATAACAGCCTGACGGCCAATGCCGGCAACGACAGCCTGGATGGCGGTCTGGGCGATGACAGCCTGGATGCCGGCTCCGGCGATGACACCCTGATTGCGGGCCCCGGAAACGACACCCTGAACGGCGGCGAAGGCAACGACCTTTACATCCTGTCCCCAGGCTTCGGCAACGATGTTGTTGAGGATGCCTCCGGGGAAGATACCCTGGACGCAACGTCAATCAACTCGAATATGACGATTAATCTCACCGCAGGCACGGTTTCCGCAGCCAATGGCGCCAGCACGATGAGCGGCGTCGGCAATCTTGAACATGTTTTAACCGGCACCGGCAATGACACGGTGGTCGGAAACGACGCATCCAACTCCATCCAAGGCAATGCCGGAAATGACAGCCTCTCCGGCGAGGCAGGCTCTGATACGCTCATCGGCGGCAGCGGCAACGATACCTTGCATGGCGGTTCCGGCGGCGACAGCCTGGATGGCGGCGAGGGAGACGATGTCTACGTGTTTACCCCGGGCTTCGACAGCGACATCATCAACGATACAGGGGGCAATGACACGATTGACCTCAGCGCCATGACGGGCAGCCTGGTGATTGACTACACAACCGGCGCTATTACGGCTGAAGGCGGCGCAAGCACCATCATCGGCATCGGCAGCATCGAGAATATCATCTCCGGCAGCGGCGATGACACGATTAACGGCAATGACGAGAACAACCTGATTGTGGGCGGCGACGGCAACGACACGCTGAACGGCCAGGGCGGGAACGACACGCTACAGGGCAATGCCGGGGATGATTACCTCCTGGGTGGCTCCGGCGCCGACCTGCTTGAAGGCGGTGAAGGCAATGATACCCTTCTCGGCGGCATAGGGAACGACACCCTGCTTGGCGGCGCCGGTGACGACTTCTATAGTTTCAGCCCCGGCTTCGGGCAAGATGTGATTAACGATGAATCCGGCAACGACACCGTGAACACCGCGCTGTTCTCGGCGGATATCACGGTGAACCTGACCACGGGCACCTTCTTCGGCGGCAGCGATGCCATCACGGGCCTTCAGTCCATCGAAAACGTGACGACCGGGATGGGCAACGACCAGGTGATTGGAAGCACCGCAGCGAACGTGCTGGATGGCGAGCTGGGCAATGACAGTTTGTCTGGCCTGGCCGGTAATGACACCCTGCTAGGCAATGGCGGCAACGATACCCTGAACGGCGGCCTGGACAACGACCTGCTACAGGGCGGCGATGGCGATGACACTTACGTCTTCGAAGGCTTCTACGGAAATGACACGGTCTTTGACGTGGAAGGCGTGAATACGGCTGATTTCTCAGGCATTACCACCAATACCACGGTTAACCTGGTAACCGGGACTGCCGGTTCCAATAACGGCACGGATACGGTCAGCGGCCTGGCCAATATCACTGTCGTCCTCGGAAGCAGCGCCAATGACAGCCTGACAGGCAATGCGCTCGACAATACGCTGAGCGGCGGCGCGGGTAACGATACGCTGTCCGGCGGCGAAGGCGCCGATCTGCTGCAAGGCCAGAACGGAGCGGATTCCCTGGACGGAGGAACCGGAAATGATACCTTGACCGGCGGCGCTGGTATGGACACCCTGGTGGGTGGCCTGGGCAACGACCTGCTGCAAGGCGGTTCCGATAGTGACACCTATACCCAGTTCCTTGCCGGTTTTGGTGCGGATATTATCGATGATGCAGGCGGATCCGGCGATATTCTGGATCTTAGCGGTTACAGCCGTGCCAATGCAACCTTTACCGCTGTGGATAGTCCTGAAGATGACGACAACCACGTCGATAGCCTGCTGATCCAGCTCAATGACGGCAGCTCCATCCTGGTTCGGAACTACTTCAACAATTCCGAATCAACCGTCTCTTCAACCAGCATGCCCGGCGTCGGCCTCATTGAGAACATCCAGTTCAGTGGTGGCGAGAACCTGGCCTTTACGGATGTCCGCAATTTGTTTAATGCCGGCGTAACCCTGATTGATGCGGATGACAATGTCGGGCGGGAACTGCATGGCACCGCCAACGATGACTTCATTGACGGCCGCGGCGGCAACGACACCATTTATGGGTATGCCGGGAACGACAGCTTGACAGGTGGTCGCGGTAACGATCTGATGTATGGCGGCGAAGGCGACGACACCTATTACTTTGGTGAAGGCGCAGCGGCCGGCAACCAACCCTTTGGCAATGACACCATTGTTGACAGCGACGGTTACGATACGCTGGATTTCTACGCCCACATCGGCAACCCGCTCACCATTAACCTGGTTTCCAGTACAGCCACATTCCGAAACAGTACATCCGTTACCAGCACGGTTAATTTTGCGGGCGCGACCATCGAAAAGGTCAACGGCTCCTTCTTCGCCGACAGGATCTTCGGCAATAACGACGCCAACCTGCTTATCGGCAACAACAGCGCTGACACCATACTGGGTGGCGGTGGCAATGACACCATTGTCGGTGGGCTTGGCGTGATTAACACCAATAATGGCACACACGAAATGGACTCCCTGGACGGTGGCGCCGGAGATGACCTGTATACCGGCTACACGGACTTCTTGTATCTGGATGACATTATTGCGGATGCCAGTGGCGCCAATGATGTCCTGGATCTGTCCCAGTTCAGCATCCACCAGGTCATTTCATGGCAGGCGCTGGATGGGCCGGATGCCGGCTCAAACGTGGATCGGTTGAGAATTAATTTCTCGACGAACGAGTATATTTTTATTATTAATTATTTCAGCAATACCAGCCCGGATGATGATCTCAGCTCCTTCGGGACGGGCCTGATCGAGGAAATCCGATTCTCCGATGCAACGGTGGATTTCAACCAGGTTCGCGACGAATTGATTCCATAGATTCGCGATTACCTGCCGATTAAGCTTAAGGCCAGGTTCGGCGTTTGGTTTGCTTGCGAAAGGATGCTGACCGCTGCCTGCTGCAATATCTGGTACTTGGATAAGGTCGCGGCTTCCTTGGCTATATCGGCATTGCGGATTCGGGATTCGGAGGCGGAGAAATTTTCCCGCGTAATTTCCAGGTTACTCAGCGCGCTATGGAGCCGGTTTTGGTTAACCCCAATTGCGGCAAGCCTTTCCCCAACCGACGCCAAGGCCGTATCAATCGCGCCCAGCATGGTCCTGGCGTTGGTATTGGTATCTCCCTGGGAAAGCAGGGTGACGCTGCCAACAAGCGGTAATGCCAGATCCATCGCCGTCATGGAGCCCAGGACATTGGCGTTTGTGCCTATATTCACCGTATCCACCGAGGTGCCGCCAGGCCCGATTTGCAGGAACAGATCTCCCGGCGTATTGGCGCCGATGACTTCCATACCATTAAACTTGGTGGAACCGGCAACCCGATCGATCTCGGCCATCCGCGCGATGATTTCGTTCTCGATCGCGTCAATCTGGGAAGTCCCGTTCGTATCGTTTGCGGCCTGGACCAGCAGTTCCCGCATCCGTTGCAAGTTATCGTTAATGGTCGTGACGCCCCCTTCTGCGACAGAGAGCAGGTTAATCCCATCCTGGGCATTATTGGCCGCCGCATCAATCCCGCGTATCTGCGAGCGCAGGTTCTCAGAGATCTGCAAACCCGCGGCGTCATCCGCAGCACGGTTAATGCGGTAGCCCGATGAAAGCCTCTCGAATGTTTTTGTCAGCTGGGCGCTATTGTACGCCAAGTTGCGCTGCGCGTTAAGCGAAGCGAGATTCGTATTAATCACAAGCGGCATATTATGTCTCCATACATAAGGTCAATCTGTAATCGATCCGCATTACAGATAAAAGGTGGCTCCGAAGCACCTTGGGTATGGATGCAAAGCAGACACGCGAAGGACGCTGCCCAGTTGGCATACACACACAAGTACCTACCGAAACCACCTCGATGAATAGATTTATATACTACCCACCTCGGCAATTTGATGGAGAAACTGTAAAAATGTTAATTTATATTAACTCTTCGGTTGGCGGCTTTTAAAATAATCAGCTGTAAAGACCCAATTCAGTTGTTCAACAATACAATGATCGCAATATCCTTGGCCGCGAAGGGTATGCATCGCAGCTTCCCAACGTTCGGCCCGTTCTCTTACAACTCGCTCTGTACTAGCCTTATCTTCTTGGAATTTACCAGGGTTATAGAGGTAATTATTTGAACCTTTACTCGTGGTATTTTCTATAAAATCCCTGAGCCTGCTCAAGTTAGCCAATGTATGTGCATTTTGAACCTGCTCAACCTCCTTCTTCATTACTTCAAGCAGATAATCAAGCACACGTCCGCTTTTCTCCTGTTCGGATAATTTAGCAATCTCAGGTTTATGTATAAAGTCCATGGCTTTACCGTTAAACTTGTCCCGTAGTTCTCTACGCAATTTTATCCGTCGCTCATCATTAATAGGAATAACCCAGGGACCATCACCATTAACACGTTGACTAAACTCAGGCGGAAAAAGCGCATTCTCTGTCTCTAAAATAACCATATGTGAAGGCTCTGTTGACGATTTAGAACCTTCTGATGAGGCATACTTGGGATCAACAGATGAATTATCTTGATAAGCTTTCATGTGAACCCAATATTGCTGAAATTGGAACGCGCTTTCGTTAAGTGCACTTATGCCCAAGGCCCGAACAACATCCTGTTCGACTTTTCCTTTTGCATAACGTTCAACTTGACCAACCAATTCGTTTGGTTGTCCATACACAGCATCTTTGTATTCAGCAGCTCGGCCAAGCCCATCCAACTCCTTTTTCTGTTTATCTAGTTCACTAAGATAAGGCATACCCTGGGCGGCGATCCGCCGTAACCCTTGAATAACGTCTAGAGTGGTGAAACAATACCCTTCCCCATTAGTTTGTTTCTGATCAGCAGCAACAAAGGCTCTGAGCTCATCTTTGGCTTCACTGGTCGCTAAACCAAAGCCACCGTCATAAAAGTAAAAACGACTTTTTCCAATACCATCCATGCTCTCATCAGCAATAATTCCTACGTTTCTCCGTAAGAGATTAATTTCCTGCTCTGAGAGATGATTTTTGGGTTCCCGTAATAAATTCAGATTTTCCGGCTCGCCATTTGCTGTTGATCCTTGCAATAGTAAAGCCTTATCTACGATTTGAAGCTTATCCACAGCCTCAGCCAAGCCGCCCTCGGTTTCGTACCGATGATAAGAACGGTTCGGTTTTAATAAGCGCGTCGTAACTGCAAATAATGCCAAAGCCTCAAGCGCATTAGGAGACTGATGCTGACCAGGGCGTTCAAACGCTTTGTAGCTCTGTTGCAAAAATTGCAACTCGTCCCGGTAACGCAACATGGGCGGAACAGTGACAAATTCCAGCCTGCGGCGGAATGGACGCCAGTCGGATGAACCCATCCGTTTCGTTATTTGCTCATCATTTGTATCACCCGTGCGTAACGCATCCAGCTTCATTGTTAACGATTTACCGTCAGGTGTTATTACCTGTAGCGTATTATCATCTACATTAAGGAGATGCCTGAAACGAGCCATACTGGTTTCCTGTTCACCGGGAACCGGTTGGAACATATCAGCTGTATGATAACGTCCTCCAATCGCATTGATAGCCAAGCCTTCCAGGTATCGTATGTTTTCCCGCGCACCTGCCAGTTCCTTTGGAAACGGGTCGGTAATACCTGAGTTCCCGTCATCCAGTCGCCGGGTGTATGTCATAGGTTCCTGTCCAGCTCTAATATTTACTATCCCTTCGCCCAGAGAAGGATTCATAACCCATCTTTCAATCCGGATATGTTTCTTGATTTTTTCCATTAACCGTTCTTCATTCGCAGGGTCAAACGGGTCAATCTTCATCTGGTTACCGTAATAATTCATCAGCTCCTGTTTTATAGCCTGCGATGTTACATCTAAATACTCGTAACCTGAGGCACCTGAAGCAACAAAAGCGCCGTAGGTTTCAGCAAAATCACCCTTATTATTATCACGCAATTTTTTTAATAATTTTTGACGTTCATCTTGGCTTAAAACGAAAATCGGATTGGACTGCGTTTTAATTACATACTCTTTTTCTCCGCCAGCACCATCTGGGAGTTTAAACACCCAACTCAATCGATACTTAGCGCCATCCGGCTTTCTGGAATATAAGGCAGTAACCGCATCCAGCGTCGTAGAAAGCATTGTCTTACCACCGCCAGGAATTCCGTGAAAAATAATAAGCTTATTGAACATTTCTTCGCGTTCAGCAGATTTAAGCAAGGTGTGAATCTTTTGAACGGCTCGCTCTTGCCCAATTAACGCCTGTCTTACCTTCAGGTCTTGAGGTTGCCAAACCCAGTCCTGAAACTTAAAACGGCGTGTAGGATGCCCCATAATGTTTACTATTTCAGGGGTTGTAGGATCTGGATCAAAGTATTCCATTGCATCCGCCAAGTAATGTGCAGAATTTCGCATCACAATCTGTGGATACCTTAAAGCCAGATCAATATAGTCATCAAATTTATCTATCTTTGCAGGAAGAGGCGTTGTTACGGTTTTACCGAATTTAACGCCGGTGTATCCAATTAAATTGTTTTTAGGCAACAGGGCAAAGGAGCGGGTGTTACGTAGCATCTGCGTTGGCAATTGCGTATTAAGCAGTGATGCCGCTGAAGTTCGCTTATTATTGCCAGGTAGCAGGACATCAATAGATTGCGATGTAATTTTTGTAATCATAGCAGTTCTTCCAACTTTCTCCCAAACCAAAACGGCATACTCATACACTTTGGGCCTATAACCCAACCAAAATATTAAAAACAATTCCTTGAAACAAGTAAACTTTTGTAATTATTTGAATTTCGATTTAAATCCTCTTTCGCAGCGGATCCGATGAAACCCATCGGAAAAGCGACGATACTCTCCCAACCTATTTTCGCAACGAAACCGACTATACACAAAACAGATCGAAATGAAAATAGGCGATTGAAAAACTTTTCAGTAAAAGTTAACCGGCATTTACAACCTGGAAGGAGTTTTCCGTTTTTTGGTAAATAATATCGTGCAGCTCGGGGTAATTGGACAGGAAAGCGGGATTGTCCAGCAACTTGAATGCGGCATCCCGGGCTAACTCCAATATTTCCCGGTCCTCAATCAAGTCGGCCAGGACCAGGTCCGGCAGCCCGCTTTGGCGCGTCCCGAGGAATTCGCCGGGACCGCGCAATTCCAGATCCTTCTCGGAAATCTCGAATCCATTAGCGCAGTTGACCAGGATATCCAGGCGCTCCAGGGTTTCCTCGGAGCGGGAATCCGTTAGCAGCAGACAATAGGACTGATGCGCGCCACGGCCCACGCGTCCGCGTAACTGGTGCAGTTGGGCCAGGCCAAAGCGTTCGGCGCTTTCAATCAGCATCACGGTGGCGTTCGGTACATCCACGCCCACTTCAATAACCGTGGTACTCACCAGGATATCCAGCTTGTGGTGTACAAAGTCATCCATCACGGCCTCTTTCTCCGTGCTGGATTGCTTGCCGTGAAGCAGGCCGACCCGGAACTCCGGGAAGATCTCGCGCTTTAACTTTTCGTACTCTACCGTGGCCGCCTTGGCGGAGATGGTTTCGGACTCTTCGATAAAGGGAAAGACCACGTAGACCTGGCGGCCTTTCTGGATTTCGTGGCGGATGAGCTGAATGGCTTGCTGGCGCTGGCTTTTCCCGCGAAACAGGCCGGTTTGGATTGGCGTGCGGCCGGGTGGCAGTTCATCCAGAATTGAGACATCCAGATCCCCGTGCAGGGTCATGGCCAGCGTCCTAGGGATGGGGGTTGCCGTCATGGTCAGCATTTCCGGGTTTTCGCCCTTGCTTTTCAGCAGGAGCCTTTGGCGAACGCCGAAACGATGCTGTTCATCCACGACAATAGCGCCGAGCCGGTCAAACTCGACGTTATCCTGGATGAGCGCGTGGGTGCCCACGGCAATGTGGATTTGCCCGTTCAACAGCCCCTGCCGAAGCTCCCGGCGTTCCCTGGCGCCGGATTTCCCGACAAACAACCCGGCCTTGAGGCCAAGCGGCGTGAGCCACTGGATAAAATTGCGGTAGTGCTGCTCGGCCAGGATTTCCGTCGGCGCCATCAGTACGCCTTGATAGCCGTTATCAGCGGCAATCAGCAAGGTTAGCATCGCGATAATGGTCTTCCCGCTGCCAACATCCCCTTGAAGCAGGCGATACATAGGCTCACCGCTCGCCATATCGGATTTAACCTCCTCAAAAACCCGCTTTTGCGCATTGGTGAGATGAAACGGCAGCAAGGACAGGAAGCGCTGGATATAGCCATCCTCCCGAATCTCCATCGAAAGGCCCTTCACCGTCTTTTTATATTGGGTCCGAATCAACGCCAGGCGCGCCTGGAGGTAGAACAGTTCATCAAACACCAGCCGTCGCCGCGCCGACTCGTACTGCTCGTTGGAGTCGGGAAAGTGGATTTGCTCCAGCGCGGTTTGCAGGTCGGTAAGTTGGTAGCGTTTGCGGATCTCCGGCGGCATCGGGTCGGAAATACCCGGCAGGAAGCCATCCAGGGCATTGCGAATGGCGCGCCGCAACGTTTTAAGGTTAAGCCCCTGCACCAGTGGATAGACCGGCACAATCCTGCCGGAGTGCAAGGAGGAAGCCACAATATCCTCGGGATCCGCCATGCCGTAGCTTAAGATCTCCACTTCCGGGCGATCCATCGCCAGCTTGTTCTTGTAACTGTCCCACTTCACCTTGCCGGACAGCATAATTTCCGCGCCCTTGGTAAATTTGTTCTTGTAGCTTTCCAGCATGGCCCGGTTGCCGTTGGCAAAAATCCAGTTAGCCACCAGCGCGCCGGTGTCATCCTTTACGGTAACGGAAACGATGGACAGGTTCTTGTTTTTGGTGTTATACGCGTTAACGGAAACCACGTCCCCAATGATTGTGGCCTCCTTCCCTTCCTGTAGATCCTTAATCTTCAAGCGGTTGAGGTAATCCATGTACTTGCGCGGGAAATAATACAGCAGATCCTCAACCGTATAGATGTCCGCCCGGTTGAGGACGGCCGCCAAGCTGGGGCCGACGCCTTTCACAAACTTTACTTCAACCTCGGACGGTTGCTGGTCGTAATGGTTGCGCATCACCGTTTTGGGACGCTGCGCGGCCTTCGCCAGGGATACCTTGCCCAGCAAGTCGCTGATGCGTTCCAGCAAGCGCATCCGCCCGGTGACATCCATGAACCCGTAATGCCGAATCGACCCCTGCAAGGGATCATTTAGCTCTCCAGGCGGCAGAAAGGGCTCCAGCAGCGTTACCGTCTCAAGCAAAAACTCCGAGAATCGCTTCTTGCGCCCTTGCAAATCGATATACTGGCGCTGGCGCTCAATCTCGATGGCTTGTTGAAGATCGTTCAGCTTGAGTCTTGCTTCTTCAAGCGGTAACATATTAGGTACTCATCCTTTTGAGTGCTTCAACTATAATAGAGGATAAACCTTACAGAGTAAAAACCGTCGTCCTTGGAGAACATTCGATGAAGAGACAGATCTGGAGAGTTGGCGCCGCATCCCTGGCTTTGAACCTGTTTTTAACCACCGCAGCCTTTGCCCAAACCGCGCAGGATTACTTTAGCAAAGGCCAGGCAGCCTACACCAGCGGCCAGATGCAGCAGGCACTGGACTACTTTAAGGATGCCATACAGGCGGATCCGAATCACATGGATTCCCATTTTAATATCGGGGCCATTTATTACAAGCAGGGCCGGTACAACGAAGCCCTGGAAGCCTTTAACAAGCTGCTCCAGATCGATCCCAACGACCATGGCGCGCGTTACCAGACCGGTTTGATTTACGAAAAGATGAACCAGCCGGACGACGCCATGACCGCTTTCGGTAAAATCCCGGCAGAGTCTTCCCGCTACGCCCGCGCCCAGGAAAACATCAATCGCCTGAAAGCGGCCAAGGCCAACCCTGGCAGCAATACCCAGGCTGCCAGTCAGCCCGTAACCCGCCCAAACCGGACACAACCGAATACCACCTCCTTTTTGGACAACCCGGTGACGACAACCACGACAACCTCTCCCAGCACGGCCGTAACCACGCGCACCACAACGCCGGTGGCCGCTAAGAGCAACCGCCCCGGGGCGAATATCCCCAGCCTGAAACAGTTGGAAGTGCAGGAGTTTGTCGATGGCTTCTCCGGGCCCACCGGCGTGGTGGTGGATGGCAGCGGCACGCTGTATGTCGCCAACTTCTCCAAGAACACCATTTACAAGGTAAGCCCCAATGGCGAAAAGCAACTGCTGGCTTCCGGCTTCGGGATTAACGGCCCGGTTGGGATGACGCTGGACTCCCGCACCAACGACCTGTACATTGCCAACCACCTGGATAACTCCATTGCCCGCATTTCCCAGGACGGCAAGGTGTCCATCGTGGCAACCGGCCTGAAAAAGCCGTATAACATCTTCCTGGACGAAGCCCGCAAGACCTTGTACGTTTCGCAACAGGAGTCCAACTCGGTTGCCCGTGTCCAACTGAACTAATCTTTTACGTTTTCTAGTCCCCGGACACCATGGCTTACGGGTTAATATCAGGCCTATTACAATAAGCGTATTTTCGGTATGCTGTTGGCAAGAGGAATCAAAACCCGAGGTGGCTGTCATGGTGGGCCTGGTTCGCTTTGGCTGGGGCAAAACCGTTCACGACGAAACGCACCATAGTGTGCAAACCCTGCTTCAAACAGGGCCAAAAGCGCAATCCGTCCAGCCTTTGCTTCAGTTTTTGCAGGAAAATGAAAAGCAGATTAACGATTTTAGCCTGGCATACGATCTGCGCAACAGCCCGGCGCATTATATCCACCTGGAGCAGTACTTTGGAGATGCCGTGTCGGCCCACCCGCCTGAGGAGGCTTGTACGCTGCCGTCCTTACAGCAAGCCCAGGCGTATTATTCCCACACCGGCCCACAGCCGGCCAGGCGCCCGGTTTTAATCCGCGAACTGTTCGCCCAGGTGGCAGAGCCCAAGTCGGCCATGCGCACGTCGGAGAATGTGGTGAGCGCCTTTTTTAACGCGAGGGAGGACTTGATTCGGGCCTTCCAGGGTGTTAAAAAGCTGGAGGACGTGATGGGTTTCTGCGAGGAAACGTTTGGCGGACTTTTTAGCCGGATGGCCGAATCAAACTGGCCAAGGAAGCGGAGCAGGCAAAGGCGTTCATTCGCAACGCAGGGCAGGCCTACCTTAGCGATAAAATGGCGGTTTTCCTTCACTCCCTTGTCGATATGACTCAGCCTTTCCATACAACGGCGCTGTACAAGTACGCACTGGCGCATCCGCTCAACCGGATCAGCGAGTTCAGTTCCCATCGCTTCTTCGAGAACGGCTTGTTCAGCCAAAACTGGCATCTTGGCCTCCGTAGAAACATCCTTCAAGGCGAGGACGCGCATCCGGATCGGGTGGACACGCATAAGACCGTTGCTGCGCACATTGCGGATACGCTTTATGACAGCCATTCCCAACTGCCACGAATGGTGGAAGCGGATTCGCAGGTTCGCCTCAGGCTAAACGGCAACCCCGAAAGCTACCGCTTCGAGCTGCGCAAGGCCTGGTTTCCCATTGCGCAGCAACAACTGAAACACTGCTGGCAATTGGCCGCCTACCTGCTTCGAAACGCTTACGAACTGGGCGGAAAACCCCGGCTGGAACTGATCAATGGCTCAGAATTCCCATCTTCCCCTAAGTAATCGCATCGAAATCGGACATCAAAAGCCAACCTGCCCAAAAACCGAGATGCTGCGGCACCAGAACCATTGCCATTCGGCCCAGCGTCTTTTCAGCGTAATTATTAATTCTTTATTAATCTTATCTGATGCGGGTTTCAAGCCACCTTTTGTTGGGAATAAACCAGACAGGGCGTCTTTACTGCCGCCCACCGGATGAGGCTCCGGTTCGGGCCAGGTCGAACGAAGAACCGGAAAACCGACATCCGCAATCCGTACCGCTTGGCCATCTTTTTTCGGCTAAGAGGTATCTATAAGTTCCACGTTTCCCTCACCCAAGGGGCGGAATTTGACCTGTCACGATACGCTTTCGGCAACCGGCGGCGTTCTTTCCCAAAATGGCTTCGTTCGTCCGTTTTTTAGTGTGTCGAATGCTGCTTCCTGGTATCGCATACAAGCGTCAGTCCTTGTCATTCCCGCACAGCGGAATCCATAGGGCCGGGATTCAGGACGTATTGGCAATTCCATCTCCTCAACACAACACACCCTGAATAAGACTGGATTCCCGCCTGCGCGGGAATGACAGCGTTGGTAAAGAAATTGGGTTCGTTCGTTCAAAAATGAATATCGATCAGGTGGCTGGCGCTTTCCGCCGAAAGACGCTGACAAAGGGCAGGGACAAGACCAGCAACACGGTGATTAGGCTGAATGCCACTTTCAGCCCAAACGCGTCGGAGATGAAGCCGACCACCGGCGGGCCAAGCAGGTAGCTGAAATAGCAGAACGCCGTAATCATGGAGAGGTACGTTGCGCCGGTCTTGTCGGTCAGGTATCCTGCGGTGCTGAACACCAGCGGAATAATGCCGGATAAGCCCAGGCCGACCAACGCATACCCCAGGAAGGCCCAGGTGGAGTCCATCGCCGTAATGGCAACGATATATCCGCACACGGCCATTAACGTGCCGTACAGCACAATGGCTTGCGCCCCGAAGCGTTGGGTCATCCAGTCCCCGAGCAGCCGTCCCACGGTCATCGTGGCGGAGAACACGGCGTACCCGGTTGCAGCGAGGCCTTCGCTGGTTTTGATGACTTTATACAGATACACGGCGCCCCAATCCGTCATGGCGCCCTCGGTAATGTAGCAGCAAAAACCAACGATACACAGTCCCACAAAAACGCGATCGACTTTGGGAAAGCGGATTTTCTCCTTGCGCTGCGCCGCCCCGCCAGGCAGCAGGTACGGGATCCCGGCGAAGACCAGCAAAAAGTAAACCGCGGCGGAAACCGTAAAATGCAGAAACGGGCTAATGCCATGATGAGCAATCCAACCGCTGAGAAACGCCGAAATAACCGCCCCGATACTGAACATGGCATGAAACGACGCCATCAACGGACGCTGATAGCCCTTTTCCACTTCCACCGCCTGGGCATTCATGGAAACATCCATCAACCCGGCGGACATGCCCAGAAAAACCAGGGACACTCCCAGCATCGGGATGGAACCGGACAGCCCGATGAAGCCGAGCGCCAGGCAAAAGGCGAACGAGGACACCGCCGTGGTCGTTTTGCTGCCGTACCACTTCAAAGTCCAGCCGGACGTGACCATGGCGATCAGCGCCCCGATTGCCCCACCCAGCAGCAACACCCCCAGCAGGGATTGCGACAGGCCGAGCTTCATCTGTATGGCAGGAATTCGGGAAACCCAGGTCCCAATCACCAGGCCGTGAATCAGGAAGAACAGCGCCGTACCCAAGCGAGCCGATAATAAACGATCCGGTTTCATCCATCCGATCCAAAAATTGCTGGAAACTCCATTATACCGCTATCTTTCCAACAACAGGCCGGATGGGGCGTAACACTTCAGAAATCCCGCCGGGGTACAGACTGAAATGAGACTGAAAGGAGTATAAAAACGGTGCCCGCAGATGAATCACGAGGACGCGCAAACCCGTCTGGAATGCTCTACACGCAGCTTCCCGGCAAATCCATAACGGGCAACCGGTTGCGTAAAATGCGCCGGAACATCTCCGCCGCTTTGTTCCCTGGGCACTTTGATGCTATAACACAAGGGCAATGAGACAGCCTGCCGGATTGAACCCAACCGTATGGAACCGTTTGAACAACAAGCAATGCTGCTGGCCTTGGTAGGGGTTTACCTGCTGCTATTGGTGGGTCTGTCCAAGCTGATGTCACGCCGTATGGGCAACCTCTCGGATTTCTTCCTCGCCGGGCGGTCGCTGCCGGGCATGGCGATTGCCATCACGTTTGTGGCGTCCTGGTTTGGGGCAGGCTCCACCATCGGCTCCATTAACCAGGCCTACGAAAAAGGGCTGAGCGCCCTCTGGCTCATCGCCGTCCCCTCCCTGATCTGCTGCCTGATGGTGGGTTTCCTCTGGGCCGGAAAAATCCGCAGACTGGAGAGCCTCTCCCTTCCGGAAGCGGTAGAGCGGCAATATGGCCCCCTTGGCGCATTTCTAATGGCCTGGATCATCCTGGCCTGCGTGACGACGTATATCGCCTCCCAACTGGTCGCGGCCGGGCATCTGTTTGAAATCGCCGCAGGCTGGTCGCCGACCTGGTCGATTCTGTTTATATTGGGCGCGGTCATCCTTTACTCCTGGATTGGCGGGTTTCGCGCCGTGGTGATGACCGACATTGTCCAGTTCATCTGCTTTAGCCTGGCGCTCGTTATCCTGATGGCTTATGTCCTCCTGATGCCGCCGACGGTTCCCTACCCAATGGAGATGCGTGTGGGCTTCTGGGATTTGTGGCTGGATCTGCCGCAAAACCTGGCGATGCTGTTTACCTTTGTGCTGGCCTGGAGCATCGCGCCGGAGATGTGGCAGCGCATGTCCTCAACCCGTTCCCCTCGCCAGGCGAAGATGGCGGCCTTAACCGCCGGGGGGTTGCTGGGGCTGCTGTACGCCATGGTCATGATCGTGGGCCTGGTGGCGGTTTACCATTTGCCTTCCAGCAACGCCTTTGCCCAGAAGAACGTGCTGGTGTCCCTATCGATGCTGTTGCCGTCGCCTGTCTTAACGGCGGCTGTCCTCGTGGGTGTGCTTTCGGCCATTACGTCCAGCGTGGATTCCTCGTTGAACGTGGGCAGCCTCACCTTCAGCCGGGATATCGTCAACCGGCACCTATGGCCCAAGGCCAAGCCGGAACACCTGGTCCTGCTCAGCCGGGCTGCGACGGTCCTGCTTGGCATTCCCGCTGTCGTTGCAGCCTTGTTCTACCAGGATTTAATCCAGATTCTCTGGATTTCCGCGGATATATACGCTTCCACCATGTTCATCCCGGTGATGGGGTTGTTTTACTCTCCCAACAGCGGCCGGCTGGCCGGCATTTACGCCATCCTGTTCGGCAGCATCCCGGTGATACTGAACTTCCTCAAGGATCTGCACCTCATCGGCCTGCCGGATTGGTATCCCAAGTGGCCGTTTACCACCCTGATGGGCATCGGCCTCAGCCTCGTGGGCTTTTGCGTCGGCATACTCTACCATCGGTTAACCGTCCAGTCAAAGCAAACGTAAATCCGAAAATATTCAAGGTATATTTGGATTTTCAGCCAATTGGCTTTGTTTGATCAGTTTCAATTTTCAGGGCATCAGCTTCTTGTTGGCCAGCACAAACTTGAGGATTCGCGCGGTGACAAACGGGCGGATAAAGGTATCCGGGATCGAGGAGATCAGGTTGCTGGTAAGGAAGCGGCCCACGGCGCTCTGGCTGGGGAAGACGTTATCCAGCAGCACATAGGTCGCCAGGGAGGTGCCAAGCCATAAGGCGGTGCTGACCGTCTGCCGGATCCACTCCTGCTGGTGCAGTAACCGGCGCTGGGAAAGGGACAACCCCGCATGCTGGTTGGCCTTCAGGTGCATCCATGTCTTTAGCGCGGGGATGGCAATGGCGGTAAAGGCCAACATGCCCATCTCCTGCGCCTTGGGATTCCGAAACAAGGCAACGATACGGTTTTGCGGGACAGGTTTTGCCTTCGGCTGGGTTTTGGGCAACGCTTCGGCCATCGGCTCAGGATGGAAGCCGTTGTTTAAAGGCCGAAATGGTGCAGGATGAAGGCTGCTAAACGGCTGGGATACGTGATAACCGGGAGGTGCGATACGTTGCATCGCTTGCGGCGAAAAAGCCGGGTAAAAGGATATGGACATAGTGTCTCCCTCCGCTGGTATTATCCAGATCAGGTTCAACGGGTTTCAGGAACGGGCATTTCCTGCTCTCAGCCTGCTGCGGCAAGCACCCCGATAGGTTGTAACGGTTCCGCCTGCAAGGCCATCAGGCATCTTTCGGCGGTTGCGACTATCATAATCAAAACCGCCCGGCCCACGCAACCTGGGGCGGAATATTTGTGCCGGGTGCGTTAAAATAAAAAGGTAAATGTCAGGCGAGAGCGTGATTGACCTTGCGATTTGCTTTTCCCAAAACCTTGTCCCTCTACCTCAGCGTCACCGTGCTGGTTACCGCCCTGTCCGCCTGCGCCGTGCCCAATCCCAAAATTGCGGATTCGGGACATAAGATCATCAAGGTCGAAAAGGGGGAGGCGCCCGCGTTCAAGACCGTCGAAATCAACGGGGTCGAGTTCAAGCAATCCCGCTCGCCTGTTGGGGAGTATGGCGGCACCTACTATGACGCCAGCATTGGCCGCGCCCCGAAAACCTTTAACCCGCTGGTATCTATGGATGCCACATCCACCATGATAGGCGGCCTGATGTTTACCGGCCTTACCGATACGGATGCCTACAGCGGCGAGAGCATTCCTCACCTGGCCAAAAGCGTGGAAATCCGGCCGGATAACAGAACCTACATCGTAACGCTGCGAAAGGGCCTCCAATGGTCCGATGGGCACCCGTTAACCGCGGATGACGTGGTGTTTACCTGGAACGACATTATCAAGCCCGGCCTGGGCAACCCCAGCAACCGCGATGTCGTGTTAATCAACGGCAAATTCCCCGACATTACCAAGGTCGACGATCTCACCGTCAAGTTTGTGACCCCGGAACCGTTTGCACCATTCAAGGGCAGCCTGGGCAACAATATCTTGCCCAAACATATCATCGAGCCGGTGATTCGCAATAATCCCAAGGCGTTCGATTCCTTCTGGGGCGTCACGGCCAATCCGTCCAGCTTCGTCGTCAACGGCCCGTTCATTATCGACAAGTATATCAGCGGCCAGCGCGTGGTGTTAAAGCGTAACCCCAAGTACTTTATGGTGGATAAGCGCGGAAACAGCCTGCCCTACCTGGGTCGCTACATTATCGAGTTCGTGCAGGACCAGAACGCGGAGATTCTGCAGTTTGAGCAGGGACGCCTGGATTCGCTGTCCGTCCCCGGCAACCAGGTGTTTTACATCAAGCACCTGCAAAACCCGGACTTCCGCATGTATGACCTGGGCCCCGCCACTGGGACAACCTTCCTGGTCTTCAACATGAACCCGCGCAAGAACAAACAGGGCAAGCCTTACGTCAGCCCGGTCAAGCAGAAGTGGTTCCGGGATCTCAATTTTCGCCGGGCCGTGGATTACGCCATCCGCCGGGACCAAATCGTCCAGAACATCCTGATGGGCGTCGGCAGCCCCCTGTTTACCGCGGAAAGCCTGGCATCCGTCTATCTCAACAAGGATCTGGCGAAAGGGCATCCGCACGACATGGAAAAGGCCAGGGAATACTTGCGGGCCAGCGGCTTTACCTGGAACAAACAGAATCAACTGCTGGACAGGGACGGCAACCGGGTTGAGTTCGAGCTGATTACCAATTCCGGCAACCTGGAGCGCGAGTCGGTCGGCGTGTCCATCAAGGAAGACCTGGAGCAGTTGGGCATCCGCGTTAACTTTAAGCCTATCGACTTTAACGTGCTGGTGGGCAAAATGGGCACCGCGGAATGGGAGGGCGTCGTGCTGGGTTTAACCGGCAGCGCCATTGAGCCCAATGGCGGCAAAAACGTGTGGGAAAGCACCGGGGCGCTTCACCTCTTCAACCAGCGCAACCCGGCCACGGATATGCCCGGAACCGACTTCCTGGAACCGTGGGAGCGCGAACTGGACATGCTGTTTAACAAAGGCGCCACCACACTGGAAACGGAGAAGCGCAAGGCGATTTATAACCAATACCAGCAGGTGGTGTATGACAACCTGCCGATGATCTATCTCTATTCTCCCAAGTCCATCGTGGCCGTCCGGACCCGAATCCGGAACTTTGCTCCCACGCCGCTGGGCACCTTCCACAACATCGAGTCCATCTGGATTAAAGACTAAGGCCTACCCAGGCTAGCAGCTTACCCAGGGCTCATGGCACCAGGGCGGATTCATTACGGGTTGGCGTGGCGGATCCGGTGGCGGCTTTGCGCCCGGTGGCGGCGGGGGAGCGTTTGCGGCAGCGGCTTTGGCCGCCTCGATACTGTCATACTGATCCCCGATTTCGGCCAAAATGGCGTTCGCCGCATCCACATGCCGCTGTTCAATCATAATCGAGAGTTCAAATGGACTAAACTCACTGGTTTCCTTACCGCTAAACGGATCCCGGGTGACCAGGGCCTTGACTTCCCGAAGCTGTCCTTTTGCATCCAGGATGTACACAATACGCCCGGTCTTGTCTGCTATCCGAATGCCCTTTAACTGCTTTTCCCCATTGTCGTAGCGGTAAAGGAACTCAACCGAACCACGGTAATAGCGGTAATCCGGTTTCATCGGCAATCGAATACCCCATTTCCTACGGGCTTTGCCGATTGCTTTATTTCTGACCTCCTGGATTTTCTGGGCCCATTCATTCCTCAACAAATAATAACCAATACCGGAGGTTCCTCTCAGCGCTTGCTCCATTTCCATCAATCGCTGCACCTGGGCTGGGTTCAAATCCCTGCTGGCTGCCGAAACCGAGACCAACCCCATTTGCACGGCCAGTTCCTGCTGTATCTGGGCTTGGTTCGGGACAGCATAGGCTCCCAGCAGTAACGCAACCGCTAATGCGCCCGCCAACGGTAAATCCCTGGCGGTGAATCGGTGGGCGGCAAAGCGCGCGTGGGCTTGGGATAGATTAGGTTGACCGGATAACCGTGCCGGTTTTGAACTGTAAACAGTTGCACTGGCTAATGCAATTTTCATTCAATCGCTCCCAAACCTCCCAATTCAACTCAACCGTAAATTAAACAAGGAAATAATGCAACAAATAACAATCAGGCTTGTTATTTACACTTATCGGCCATTTAAATAGGCACAGGCTTCCGGCTCCATCCCAGGGCAGAAATAATCACGGGATCAATTTGCCGGTTTTGCGCGGGGTTCGCAGCTTCTTCCAGTGCCGTAACTGCCCTGGATAGCCTTTGACCGGGCGGTAATACCTCGGCGCCCAGCAATACGGCAGACAATGCCAAGCCCATCACGCTTAAAAGGCGGGGTGAGATCCGATGCCCGAAGCGTTCTGATGAACCTGGGCAATCTGGAGCCGTTTTCACCCGAGTTGCTGTCGAATTATAGTGATATGGACTTATTATGCCAACCTTCATCCCACCACCCTGCTTTGTGATAATGATTCAACTTTATATAAAACCAATAAGTGAATCAAGCGCTTGCAGAAAGGGTTGGATGAAGGGGAACAGAGGGGTATTCCTACTGGTACGTTTTCGTCCAGAGATGCAGGAATTCACGGGTTGCGCGGGGGCCGACGAGGGCCGTTAAGTCCGGCTCCACGGCAGCGGTTTCAGCCCCGCTTTCCAACCGTGCCAAAATCTCATCGACACGGCGTTGGATAAGGCTTTGGCGCTGACTGATCTTACTGGAATAGCGACTGTTCATCACCGCACGCACGCCCAGGGTCGCCAAGGTTGCGCCGCTGCCGATAATGCCCAGCCTGGCCGGCGTCCGGCTTTCCTCCGGGATATGCACATGGGGCGATCCGCCGGGATGATGGGGCGGTGTCACGTCAATGCTCTGCGGCTCGATATCGTTGAGGGCGGAGATGCCTTGCGCCATCCCCAGGGCGGAAACGCCCGCCACGGAAAGCAGCGTAAACGTATTTACCCGGCCCAGTTTCCTCGCCAGCTTCTGTAGTTCCGGGTCGCGCTGGTACGCCATGCCCAGCAGCAGGTTGCCCCAAAGGCTGTCGGAGTAGGACATATTTTGTGAGACACCCGTTTTGACCGTGGTCATTACCGGCGCTGCCGTTGCCCCGGTTAAGGCAGCGCTTCCCGCTTCCCCGCCATGATGGGCAAGCAGGATAGGTTCGGTGGATTGATCCTCGGTTGAGGCGCTTACAGCCGTTTCAGCGGGAGGTGCCTGAGCAGTTGAACAAGCGAGGGCAGAAGTACCGCACATCCCAATACAAAGGGCCAGAGCAACGGCCCGTTTTGAAGCAGCAGACAGTGAATGGTGCATAGCATAGAGAACCTTTTTCATTCGGGTAACGTCCTCAACCATAATCCGGACATGAAGACGCTGTAAGCTAACCCCCCGGTGGGGATACCATGCGATAATCGGAGGGGGCGCCTGCAACATTTCCCGTGCGGGCGCGTCCATTTAAACCAGTCCTGTTGAAGTATGGAGTTGAACATGCCGAAGAAACGGATTTTCCTTTTATCCCTGCTGATGCCGTTTGTGTTGGCCAGCGCCGCGGAATCCGCGGACTTGAAGAAGCTGGTCATCGGGCCGCTGAAGAACCAGACGATTGATGCCGGCTGCGTCCTGGAATTGCGAAACCCCAAGGGGCGCGAGCCCATGCTCTTTTTCAGCGGGGCCGACGGCACATGGATGAACTTTGATAACCAGGACGTCAAGCTGATTGAACTTCACCCAACGGAGCCTGAAAACCTTATTTATCGCTACCGCTATGAGGATATCACCATTAGCGTGGCCTACGGCAAGGGCAGGGAGCAGGAAGGCGGGATATCTTACGACAGGAGCAAAATCACGCTCACCCAGAACGGCTTTACGCGGGTGATCCCGGCCAAGGGGGGCTGCGGCTGCTAAGGGGCCTTAATGGCAGCAGTTGGATTTGGCTGAGAAGATCGAGACGACCTCTTCTTCCGGAATGCTGAGATTCGGCGCCTTGCGGTAGACCTGGATCAGCTCGTCAATCACCCGCTGCTCATCCTGGTTGCGGATGGCGTCCACGACGCAGGTTTCCAGATGCTGCTTCAGGATTTCCTCACCGGCTTTGTCCAGCGCGGCCTGCACGGCTTTGAGCTGGTGCAGGACGTCGATGCAGTAGCGCTTCTCATCCACCATTTTATGCACGGCGTTAAGGTGCCCCATCGCCTTAACGAGGCGGCGTTTCAGCTTTTCCTTGGAATCTTCTGTAATCGGCATGGTTTCAGAATAGGATAAAGACATGCCCGGGTCAAAGCGAAGCGGTTTTCAACGATGATTGAATGTCGCAAGGCCTGAATTCATTGGAGATGCACCAGCCCTTTACAAATCGCCCTATGGGCCGCCGGTTTGGTGCATGGTCTGGGTAATCTGGCCGAAGGCGTAGAGGATCATCGGGCCGAGGATGACGATGAAGATGCCAGGAAAGAAGAACAGGTAAATCGGCAGAACCATCTTGACCGAAATCTTGTTGGCGGCGGCTTCCGCACGGTGGAGGCGCTTCTGGCGCAACCCTTCGGACTGGACTTTAAGCGTCTGGGTAACGCCGGTCCCCATTTCGTAGGATTGAACCAGTGCATTGACAATGGTATTGAGATCATCCACACCGGTGCGGCTGGCCAAATCCAGCAGGGCGTCCTTGCGGGGTTTGCCGAAGCCGATATCCTTGGTGTAGCGGATAAGCTCCTCTTTCAGGTATTCGGATGTCTGGACGGACTCGATCTTGGTAATCTTGGAGATGGCCATATCCAGGCCCAAACCGGCCTCCACGCAGATGACCAACAGATCGAGGAAATCGGGCAGGGATTTTCGGATACTGTCCTGGCGTTTGGAGGCTTGCTGGATAAGCCACAGGATTGGCAGACCGAAGCCCATTGCGCCGAACATAATAAACATCAGGATGGCCACAACGCCGGTAACGGAGCCGGTGACGATGGTAAGGAACAGGATGAACAGGATGGGGGCAACCGTACTGATACAGTGGACGCCCATAAACGTTTTGATGTGTTGGGGCTTGGTGTAGCCGGCCTGGATGAGCTTCTGGCGAATCCAGGATTTACCGGACACGGGGACGATGGTTTGGATTTTATCCGACAGGTTTTGGGCAAAGGGAATAATGACGCGTTGGGTAAAGTTATCCTCCATCCCCTTTTGCCGCCCGTGAAGCACTTTCGTCACGGGTGTCCCATCGTGCAGGGTGCTGACGCGGGCCTTGACCTGGTTTTCGCTTTTGGCGCGCATCACGCCGAAGGCGAGCATCGCCATTGTGAAAAAGACCATAATTCCCAGCAGTATCATTTCCATGGGGCTATACCTCCAGCGTCACGATTTTCTTGAGGACGAGCCCGCCGATCAGCTGCATCACACAAGCAAAGACGATTAATGCAATCCCAATGGGATTTTTCACGAACTGGGCCATCATATCCGGCATAATCAGCGTAAACGTGCCGGCCAGGCCAAACGGGATCAGGAACACGATGACAGCGGAGAGCTTGCCCTGCGCGGAGAGGGCGCTAACCTTGCTTAGCAGCTTATAGCGCTCCCGAATGGTTTTGCTCAGGTTGGTCAGCAGCTCGGCCAAGTTACCCCCGGTTTCCTTTTGGATGAGGACGGCGGTGACGAACAGGGCCACATCCGCGTTTGGAATGCGCTTGGCAAGGCCCATCAGCGCATCCTCCTGCGTGGAGCCGAAGTTCATTTCCGTTGCCACCTTGCCCAGCTCGGTGGACCAGGGGTCGTCAAAGTTCTCCGAGACGACCTGCACGGCGCGGGTAAACCCGTAACCGGACTTGAAGCAGCTCACCAGCGTGTCCAGCACGTCGGCAAACTGGCGACGCGCCTTGTTCATGCGGAGCATAATCTTGACCATTAAAAACAGCTTCGGTAGCAAAAGGCCGCCAATGGCGCCCAGCACCGAGAAGAAGATGCCCTTGCCCAGCAAAAAGACGATAACAAAGCCTAGGAATGCCGTTCCAAGGCCGATCATCAAGAACTCGTTGGGCTTAATCATCAGGTTGGCGCGCTCAAGATCCATATCCAGCCGTTGGATGAACGGGCTCTGGTCCTTGCGTTTTTTCTTGAGGATGAAGTGTTGCTGCTGCAACCGTTTCATCTGTTCCGAGCGGTCATCCTCGTTGAATAACTGGTGTACAAACTCCCTGGCCTGGTCCTTCTTCGCGAAAAAGGTGAAGTAAATCCCGGCGAAGATAAGGGCGATGGGGATAATTGGCAGTATATAGATCAACTCCATAGCAGAAACGCCGCCTCCAACTGGTGTGCTTTAAAAGGTTTCAAACATGCTGAGATCCAGCTTCGCCCCGGACGCGATAATGCGGTCGAGAAACTTGGGGCGCACGCCGGTGTATTTAAACTCGCCGACAATTTTGCCGTTTTCGTCCACGCCCTCCTGCTTAAACAGGAAGATGTCCTGCATCAGCACCACGTCGCCTTCCATCCCCACAATCTCGGTGATGCTGGTGACTTTACGGCTTCCGTCGCTCAGGCGGCTGGCCTGGATAATCAGGTCTATTGCGGACGCAATCTGCTCGCGGATGGCGCGCTGCGGCAGGTCAAAGCCTGCCATCATCACGAGGGTTTCCATCCGTCGGATGGCATCTCGCGGGGTATTCGCGTGAAGCGTGGTCAAGGATCCGTCGTGGCCGGTGTTCATAGCCTGTAACATATCCAGGGCTTCCCCGGCACGGACCTCACCCACAACGATGCGTTCCGGGCGCATCCGCAGGGAGTTCTTCACAAGATCGCGCATGGTGATGGCCCCTTTGCCCTCGATATTGGGCGGGCGGGTTTCCAGCCGCACCACATGCTCCTGTTGCAGTTGCAGTTCCGCCGCGTCCTCAATCGTCACGATCCGCTCATCGTTGGGGATGAAGCTGGAAACGACGTTGAGCAGCGTGGTTTTACCGGAGCCGGTACCGCCGGAGATAACGATGTTGAGGTGGGCAAAAACGCAGGCCCGCAATAATTCAGCGGCCATGTTGGATAACGATCCGAAATTGATCAAGTCCTGCACGGTATACGGATCCGCCGAGAACTTACGGATGGTGAGCGCCGGCCCATCAATGGCCAGGGGCGGGATAATAACGTTAACCCGTGATCCGTCCTGCAAGCGGGCATCGCAAAGAGGGGTGCTTTCATCGACACGCCGGCCGATGCGGGACACAATCCGGTCGATAATCTGGAGCAAATGGGCGTCGTCCTTAAACTGGACGTCGGTCAGGGTCAGTTTCCCCTTGCGCTCCACGTAAACGTGCTTGGCGCCGTTCACCATCACTTCGCTAATGGTCTTGTCCCTAAGAAGAGGCTCCAGCGGGCCAAGGCCCATGGTTTCATCCAGGATTTCATCCACCAGGCGCTCACGCTCGGCCTGGGTCAGCAGGGCGCTTTCTTCCATCAACAGTTCGTTAACGGCCTGGCGAATCTGTTTGCGCAGCTCGGTGGGGTTAATGTCGCTGAGCTGCGACGTGTCCATTTCCTCGATCAGTCGCTTGTGGATTTTAACGCGCAATTGTTCCGACTCATGTTCCTTGTCGGACTTGACGGCCATTGCCGTGGCGGATTGCTCTTTTCGAGGGGGTGGCGGTGTGCTGCCTGCTGCTGGCTGCTCGCCTTCCGGCTTGTTACCATTCTCCGGCGGGTCTGTCGGCTTTTTAAATGCGCCCCAGCCGCCGCCTTGCCTTGCTAGTGACATGCGCTACTTCCTCGCTTCGTTAACCGTTCCAGCAGGCCGCCGCTTGGTTTGGCAGCCGGTTTCCCATTTTGCGCGCTCTCCGTTATCCCGGTTAGTTTGGAGGCCAGCGCCTGGAAGCCTTTCACCAGGTCCGCCGTGGGAGACACGGTGCCCAAAGCTTGCCCCAAACTCATCGCCTCCACGTTGAGGGACCAGTTATTGGGCAAGCGGGCATAAATGGGGTATTTAAACTCTTCTTCGATGTTCTCGTTGGACAGGCCCACGGCCGCTTTCAAGTCGAAGCGGTTAAGGATGAGCTTGACCTTGTTCATATCCAGGTGGCGCTTCACCAGCTCCAGGTATTGCCGCGTGCGGTACAGGCCGGGAATATCCAGCGAGGACACCAGCAGGATGTCATCCGCGTTTTCCATAAAGTACTGATGGTACGGATCGACCACGTGGGTGGGCAAATCAATCACCACGTAGCTGTAATTCTCTTTCAGGTAGGTCATCACCCGCTCCAGCAGTTCCGGCGGAATCAGCGGGTTTTCGTCCAGCACGCTTTTACAGGCCACCACCAGGTCGATGCCGGTTTCGTGGTGGACAACAATCTTCTTTAGCACTTCATCGTCAATCTCGTCCGGCTTTTCGGAAACCAGGTCAGAGATGGCGTAACTGGCCTTAAAGTTGAGCATGACGGCGGTGTTGCCGAACACTTGGTCCATATCAAACAGGACAACGGGTTTACGGGTTATCATGCGAAGCTGGTGGGCCAGGTTAACGGCCACCGTGGAGGCGCCAACGCCGCCCTTGCTCCCGAAAACCGGGTAAACCTTACCCTTCGTGTCGGCTTCCCCTTTTTGGGAGGAGGCCAGCTTTTGCAGGAACTTCCATTGCTTCTCTAACGCGTTGCCCAGGGCATCAGGGTCGTTGGGATACTGGATGAACTCCTTGACCCCGCTGGATACGGCCTTGACGATGATATTGGGATCCAGCTCCTTGTGCAGGCCGAAAACGATGGTCTTGCTCTCGACGTTATAGTTGATGACTTCGATAAACAGGCAGGCGTCCAGCTCACGTCCGGTCAGGTCAATGATCAGGAGATCCGGCTTTTGTTTCTGCCAGAGCTGCTGAGCATCGGATAACTCCAATACCACACCGTCAAATTCCAAAAAGTTGTACTGTTGCAGTTGCTTGGTCAGCTTGACACGCGTTTCCTCGGAACTGGCAACGGCAATAACCTTCAGCGTATTCATGCCCCTTTCCTCACCATGGGTTTTAAATTCCTTTTATCGTTGTGTGTCGTCCACGAAAAGTGATTCACGGCTGTCCCTTACAGGATTAGGTTTTCTACTTCCTCAATTACAGTGGTTGTCGGCAGATATTGGAGTTTCTTTACGAATGTGATGAAACAAATCCTTCATCCGGTTTGTTTTTAACCCGGATACGCGATGTTGCAGGCAATGCCTGCAACATCGGGGGATATATCGGTTCAATCCGGGTTCAGTTATCTCCAGGATGCCCGTCCTAGAACTGTTCCAGGCTAAGCAGGCTGGATACGGCCTTGTGAATCTGCTGGACGCTCTCGCGGGCAACCGCTTTCTGAGGGGTTTGCGGGGCAACGTACCGGCGGCTTACCCGCTGGGGCGTGTTCCGCTTAACTTGCTTTGCCTTGATGGCCGGCTTATCGTTTTTTTGCGCGGATGCCGGAGCATTCGCCTCATTTATCGTCTGCTTGGCCGGTTCCGGCTTAGTGGTTGCAGCCGGTGCGGCGGCAGGCGGGTTTTCCTTTATGCCGCTCGGTTGGGCCGGGGCCTCGGTTTTAGGGACATACTGCGGCTCATCGTCCGGGGCTTCAATCGCCACCGGGGCTTCCATCTCGCGAATCAGCTTCGACAAGTCTTCCGTGCTTTTCAGACGGGCTTCCTGCGAGGCCTGCTGCGCCAGGAAAACCTGGGGCGCTTGCGTGTCAGCCGCTTTCTGCACAGTGGTCGAAGCATCCTTCACATCATCCGCAGCGGAGATGTTGGATACCGGCTTGTCATGCTTCTTCACGCTGTCTTTGCCTTTTTCCAGCGTCTCGGAGAGCTTTATCATCTCCTTCTGCTGCTTTTTCACGTCTTTGGCCGTCAGGTTCTTCTGCTGGGCATCAATCTGCTTCTGGGCTTTCTCCAAGTCCCTGGAGGGCTTATCTGTCACTTCCGGGAACCCGGCGGTGGTCTTCATCGGCTGGATGGTGCTGATGGTATTGACCGAGCTGACCACCGGCATACTTTGCGGCGCGGCCTGCGCAGCCCGTGTGGCGGCCTCGACGGCGCTCATGTTCATATCGGACACAATTTCAGGGTGGATGACGATCACCATCTCGGTCTCGGCATTCCGGTACGCCTGGCTTCTGAAGAGGGCGCCGATAATCGGGATCTGGCCCAGCAGCGGCGTCTTGTTGAGCTGGTTGGTCATGTCCTCGTTATACAGGCCGCTCAACACGAAGTTCTGGCCGTTCTGCATCTCCACCACGGTCTGGCTCTTGCGCGATCTCAGGCCGGGGATGGCAAAGCCGGTAACGACAATCCCCGCGGACGGATCCAGCGAGCTGACCTCCGGGCTGACCTGCATATGAATGGTGCCGCGATCGGTCACGGTCGCCATCAGGTTGAGGCGGATACCAAACTCCTTAAAGGCCACGTTGACCTGCCCATTGACGTTGGAAACCGGGATTGGGAACTCCCCGCCGGCCAGGAAGGTTGCCGGCTCTCCGCTGATCGCGGTAATCGTGGGCTCTGCAAGGATACGGGCCTTGCCCTGGCTGACCAGACCTTGCAATGCAATGCCCAAGTCGTTGCCCAGGATGCGGAAGGTTGCGGCCTCCGTGCCGGGAACGGCCGTTGAACCGGTAAAGGAGTTGAGGCTCAACTGGCCCTGGTTGTACTGGAACCCGGAGGCATAGTTAAACCCGCTATCCTTGCGGACTTCCATAAACTTGATGGTGCATTTGACCTGTGGGCGCTCCTCCACTTCCAGCATGCTCACCACGTTGCCGGACGTATCGGTAATGATGGAGCCTTGCAGCACGTTATTGTTCATATTGCCCACCAGGCCGCCGCCAGCCGCATCGGTGGCAAAGCTTTGCGAAGCCGCCTGCTCCCGCTGCTCGCCGATGAGGTTGCCGCCAGGGCCGGTAATCACCTTAATACCAGGCGCGCCGTAGAAGATGCTGGTCAGGTTCACCGCCTTGGACACCGCAGATGCATTCTTGACGCGTCCGCTGAGGATGGCTTTTTCCTTGCCGCCAAAGCCGGGAACGACGTTAAGTTTGATATTGGCGTCAATTTCGCTCAACTGCTTCTGGACCATTTCCGCCTTGGTGGAGGGCTGGCCCATCACGCGGATGAGGTTGATGATTTTAGCCGATGTGCCCGCAAACGTGGCGCTTCCCGGGGAGTTGGAACTACCGCCGGTATCACCGCCCGCCGCGGCGGCCTTGTCATCCGTAAAGAAGGCTTTGGCTAAATCGTAGGCCAGTTGCGCTTTTTCGTTGGATTCGGCAACGCCGGTGAGGATCACGGCATCTTCTGCCGCCATGGGCATAATGTTAATGCCGGGGTCAATCATCTGGATCTTACGCGCCAGCACGGAGACGTCGCGATGGACGGAGAGATCGATGGTGAGGTAGTTGTCGCCGGTTTTTTCGCCCCATACCAACAGGTTGGCCACCCCAACGGACTTCCCGATCAACTGCACTTCAGTCGGGCTGATCAGGACGATCCCCACCACTTCCGGGTCGCTGATGGACACGCGGGTTGCGGGCATGTTGAGCTTGATGATCTGGGCCTTCCCCAAGGTCAGCTCCACGTGGCTGACATCCTGGGAAACAGCGGTTTTAAGAACAGGGGCTTTTGCCGTTGCGGCAAAGACATACGGTGTCACGGTCGATCCACCGGACAGCACCAGGCTGAGGGCTAAAGCGATAAAACGTTTATTCATGCGGACGCAACTCTCCTCGTAACATAAGTATCCAGTTGGGGAATATCTAAAGTATAATTTCTTCTTTTCAAATCAAGAGGGTCTAAATGGTTGATTTTATTTCTTTTCAGATTTTGCTGGTTTGTTGAATTTTGCCAATAAGATCCGGTTCGTTTTGTAGTGTTTACTGGAGCTAACCCCCACCCTAGCCCTCCCCCGCGAGCGGGAGAGGGGACAGTCGCTATTACCTTGGAACTCTGGTTGGCTGAGAACGACCCAACAAGCTCTGTCGAGGCTAGGGTGAGGGGCTTCATCAGCCAGGTTGCAAATCAATCTGCCTTGACAAAGTTCAAGGTAAAGCGCCCAGTTGTGGCGGCAATCCAGATCTATTCCCTCTCCCGTTGCACGGGAGAGGGCTAGGGTGGGAGAAACGGCTTTAAACGAAAAGAGAGGTCTCTTGCGAGACCTCTCTTAGATGGTTTAGAATCCGACGGAGCTTTTACTGACGCCCTCAATCACTTCAACCGTTCGTCCCGGCGAGGGATCCGGCATAAGGGGCGGGGCAGACGCCATCTGCTTGCCGACCGGCTCCGGTATTGGCGGGGGATCGTTGAACATACCGGGGTCAAAGCCGCTGGCAATCTGGTTCACCTTTTCGAAGATATTTTGCAGAGGAACCACATCCGCACTGAAGGCGCCAAGCAGTTGCTTTTCTTCATCCTCGTTCTCCGGACGAAGGGCCAGTCTCAGGTCGCCCTTGGTATCGGCGAAGGCCAGTTTTTCGGCTTGCTCCGGGGTCACCGCCAGGGTTACGGAGGAAACCACCTTGGCCTTGGTCACTTCCGGGTCGGCATCTTTTTTGTTGCCGGCTTCCTTCTTCTTCTCCGGATCGCCTTGCAAGCCCGCTTCAATGTCCGATTTCTTTTCGTACATTTCCTGCGCAATGGCCAGAACCTGCACGTTTTGGAGAATGGTTTGGGTTACGTCAATGCTTTCTTCCAGCAGCGGGCCGTTTTTCTTGGCCAATGCTTCCTGGCTGGCTTCGGAAATCTCGATTTTGAAGGTTCCAATAATATCCACACGGTTGCCGGGTTTCACGAAACCGCCAACGCCCTTGTTCTCGGTCACGAGAATCGTCATGGCGCGATGGCCCGGTGGGATAACGACCGGCATGCCGCCGTCGGATTCGCCACCGGCAAGGCTGGGCTGGTAAATGGGTTGCCCGGCGTAGATGTTGGACTTGACGACGCGACCGACCACTTTATCGGCACTGTCGTACACATTGCTTTTTGGGTAATGCTCAACCGGCCACTCGATTTCCTTTAGGCTATCGGGGGTAATGACCTCGCCGCTAAACAACTGGTGGGCGGCCACGACCAATGGTCTGGTTTCAACCTTCTCGGCCTTCACTTCCTGTTTGCCACCCATCATGCTTTTGAAAACGAAGATGGTGATGACGAAACTGACAACGGCCAGCAGAATAAAAATTTGCCCCATATTCAGGCGACGCAGCCTGGGGCCGCCTGCGGCGGGTTTCATACTCATAAGTGACTCTACTCCTCATATCGCATGGTTGCCGTATGACTTATGGTAAGTTTATCCAGGTCCTCAGCGGATCCTCCGGATAAACGATTCATAAATGTCCGAATCTGGATGGGATTGTCAAAGGCATAGTTAACGGTTACAGTCACCGTTCTGTCTCCTACAGTGGCGCCCGTTGGCCCGGTAACAGTAACGTTGCTATTCCGGTTCAGCGTAATCCCGGTGCTGCCGGAAACAAAATCAACCACGGTATCGGCAACATTATTAACGCCGGTTTGGCGAGTGCCTGCGTTCGCCAGGCTGGCCTCCACGGCGGCGGCCCTGGCGCCTTCCTTCGCCGCGGTAAGGAACGAATGATGGACATACATATACAGGCTTAAACTCAAAAGCGTCCCAACCATCATCACAAATAGCAGTAGGGACATGACGAGTTCGATGGCAGCCTGGCCGGATTGTTTGGGTGTAGACCGTTTGGTTTTACGCAGCATAAGCCTTATCTCATCTGAATAACTGTAAGTGTGGAATAACCCATATTTGTTGAGAGGGGTATAAAGGGGGCTAGAGAGGGTTGCCCCTCTCTAGCCGGTAAGCCTTTAATTGTTATTAGCTGCTCAGATCGTTGGATTGCGTATTGAAGAAGTTCTCTACGCCATCGAAGATGCTGTTGTATACGTTGGTCATGCCGTCGCGGCCTACAACCAGTACGGCGGCCACAATCAGTGCAGCTACAATCATTGCGCCAGCGTACTCAATTACACCTTGTCCACGCTTTTTGGAATTCAGAAACTTTTTCATCTACAGTACTCCTATTTCTTTTCTCTTTGATAACCTACAGCTTTGGGATTGTTGGTCTGAGTGTTTATCTCTGCTCCGAGACTGATTGTGTGAGAACTTATGATTTGGTATTCGACTTGGAAAAAGGGAACTTTAATTCGACTACCGATTTTCTTAACCTTTGTATACATTGCCTTAAATCGCCATCCAGCCTGGTTTTTTGGACACAAGACAAATTTACGGTTATTCATAATTTGATTCTTTTGAATCATGGATTAACGGACGCATTTCCGAATAACGCTTTTTTTGCGCCATTTAATGTAAGCTGAATAATCGACCCCCTGTTTGCACAACAGCCCACCTGCACCTGTGCGGTGCAACCAAATACAACCCCGCTGCCTGGTCTAGCTGATGGATGAATTCCGATGGGTATGGCTTTGTGACATAATCGACTCACCATTGCGGTTAAACTGAAAGGGGCATAGATTGGAAACCCATCACCAGGTCAGTATTTCGTTTAAGACCATTATGCTTTTTGTTGGGTTTTTGCTGCTTTGCTGGGTTCTTTTCATGATCCGCGAAGCGGTGATCCTGTTGCTGATTGCCTTGCTGCTTGCCACGGCGTTATATCCCATTGCCAACCGCATTACCACGACGCGCCTGCCCCGTAAGCTCAGCATCCTGATGGTGTACCTGCTGCTCATCCTTATATCCGCCGGCATTATTTCCATGCTGGGCAATGTTCTTTACACGGAAGGGCAGCAATTCCTGGAGCGTTTGCCGGAATACGCTGAGAATGCGACAGAGCGGCTTTATAATATCCCGTTTCTCAAGTCCGATCCCGCCCTGTTAACGAACCTTTCGAACTATATCGGCAATATTACCAACCGCGTGGTAAGCGTGGCCCTGTTTGGCCTCAATTACATTTTCACTGTCCTCCACGCGGCCATCAGCCTGCTCAGCATCCTTATCTTCTCCTTCTACCTGCTGTCGGATGCCACCTATTTCGAGTCCGTTTTCCTTCGCCTTATCCCGCAGTCCCGGCAGGAGGAAGTTCGCTGCCTGCTGCGTGAAACCGCGCTAAACGTAGGCACATACGTTCGGGGCCAGTTTATCGTAATGCTGCTGACCGGGGGGCTTACCTGGCTGGGCCTGTCCATCGTGGGGGTTCCCTATGCCTTCATCCTGGGCCTCATTGTCTTTTTGCTCGATATTATCCCGATTGTCGGCCCGCTGGTTGCTTCCACCTTCGGCATCGTAATTGCCCTTGGGCAAAGCCCCACCATGGCGCTTTGGGCCGCGCTGGTTTATTTCGTGGTGCAGCAGATTGAAAGCTACGTCCTCTCCCCCTACATTCTGGGTCGCTCGGTCGGCATCCATCCGTTCTGGATCCTCATCAGCCTGCTGACAGGCGGATTGCTCATGGGTGTGCCGGGCGTCATTCTGGCGGTGCCTGCCGCCATCACCCTGGGCCTGCTGGTGGAAACCTACTACATCAAACGCTATCTCAAAAACCCCTAGCCGGGGAATTTCAGGCGATCCTAAATCTTAATTATTCATTAAATATATAAATTATATAAAAAAACAGGCTTTATACTATCTAAGTGCGTGCCTTCCAGGTTTCCCCCCTCATTGCAGGGTCTCTCATGCGTAAATCACGGGTTGAATCATCTTTCCTATCATTTACTGTCCGGCAAAAAATGGCTTCGTTCGTTCAAAATTCATTTACAGAAAAGAGGTGTGGACTTATCCGACCAAAAAAATGGCTTCGTTCGTTCAAAATTTATTTGCAGAAAAGAGGTGTGGACTTATCCGCCAAAAATGGGTTTGTTTTCTCACTTTTTAGTTTGCCTCCTCTGCAATCCGCACAACTTTTTAGAGCAGGCAATTTTTGGCATTGAGAGGTTTATATGGTTTAACCTTTCCTTATTCCTCGCTTAACCCCCTTATAAAAAGAAGAGACGATTTCCCCATGATATCATCCGCACTGATGCCCCCGGGCGCGCTGTATTGCAGCAAGTCGCCATATCGGCAACCATTCGCTCAAGCGGGCAAACCCAGCTTAAATTTTCCTTCCGGGCAGATCCTGCCTTCCCGTCAAACAGTACTGCCGGGAGCCCAGGCTGTAAAGTTTGCCGCCCAAAATCAAACTACGTTATTTGATAGCCCTGTCGCCAAGGAAATCACCACCAGCCTGTGCGATATGGTGAGCAAAACCATTGAGCGCAGCTTGCTCACGATTCACGCTTCAACCCGTGAGATTGAAAAACTGGCCAGACGTAAAGCGATGCCACCAAAAGGGCAAAACACGGACGAGGCGATTGCAAAACTCCGCCTGAAGCAAGCCCAGTCGTTCCTGGAGATGGGAATTCGCCTGGATGCCATAGCCATGTTTGTACAGACTTTCAGCCAATCCTTGTCCACAAAAGACAGGCATTTTGTGGGCACGGTCACCCACGAGTTCAAGACCCCGATTGCGGCAATCGTTGGGCAGGCCGAAATGATGAACCGGCCCGATAACACGGAAGCCCAGCAAGCCAGGCATTTCGAAATCCTGATGGCTGCGCTGAACATTTTGCGCCTTAAGTCGGCCACCGTATCCTCTTATATGCTCGCCGCGCCCAATCAAAATCCAACCCTGTACGAAACCATGTCTGATATTCACCAGATCTATGCCCAGATGATGGTAGCCCAAAACGTTTCCCTGTCTACATCTCCCACGCTTAAGAGAGACGAGGCGCTGGCGTTGAAGACACCCGGCTGGTTCTTCATCGTGCTTTCCAACCTGGTTGCCAATGCCATCCGCTACAGCGATCCCGATGAGCCTCAAAAAACCATCGCGCTGGACATTGGACAGGCCAAAATAAAAGCCAATCACTGGGGGTCTGGGTTCCCCTCCAAAGATCAAACCATGCTCGTGTTTAAGGTAACGGATAACGGGTTAGGCATTCCGGCAGACAGGATGCCTGATTTAAATAAAGCGCCCGATGCAGAGAAGATGGCCAGCGGCAGTGGGTTTGGCTTGCCCGCAATGAGCCAGTTGCTCTCGTCAGCCGGGGGCCGGCTGGTCATCCAAAGCGCCACGGCAGGGGATGCCACGGATACAACGCCCAAAGGAACCACCATCCTGTGCTATATCCCGTGGGAACTGGTTTCCATAAAATGATGGCTCGGACGGGTTTATAATAGCCAGCCCTTCAGCGTCCCGGCTAATCCGCATCCTCCAGGAAGTAGAGGTTGGAGTAGGTTTCGGACGGCCGGATGGCATCCAGGGACTCCACAACGGGGTTCAGTCGAAGCAACTGCCGCCCGCGCCCGGAGAGCTTGTTAAACTCCGCTTGGGGAATATGAATCTTTAACTGGGGGCGTTGGTGTTCTGCGCAGTTGTAGCCCACAACAATCATGGTGCGTGGGGTTTCGGTGTGGTTGGGGGTGCCGCGGTGCAGGGCACGCACATCCCGAATCATTACATCGCCCACTTCCATCATCAGCGGCTCCAGTTGGGTCTCCATCTCCCCGGAGCGGATGCGTTCCTTGCACTCGGCATCGGTGAGGAGGTGGGTGCCGCGGGCCACTTCAAACGGGCCGTTCGCCAGCGTCACATCCACCAGCGGAAAGTTGACGGCAAACTGGAACGGCAGGGCCGGGTCACGATCCGGCAGATCCGGCGACATCTGCAGATGATCCCGGTGGATCACCTGGAAGTCGGATCCTTGCAGTGGGGTATCGCTGGCCAGCTCCGGCATCACGATATCCCCGCCCAGACGTTCCAGGATTGCCAGAATATCGGGGTCCTCGTAAATGGCCGGGTCGGCAAAGGGCATGGTAAACGGCAGGGAAATGTAAAACCGTTTCGGCCCCCGCTCGGAGGCCGTGCCATCCTGGATCCGCTGTTCCATTAACGGATCGAACGCCTCTTTCCAGGTTTGCAGCTTCTCCTTGGGAAAATGCCCCTTCAGGATGCAAAAGCCATCCCGCAGTATTTGTTGGGTATAACCTTCGATTTCGGCTTCGGTATAGCGGTTACGGATAGCGGATTGAGATTGTGTCGACATAAACGAGCCCCTCTTCCAGATTTTGAACAATAAAGAATAAACCATATTCAACCGCAAGAAAATGGGTGCGATAAAAAATGATGAAAATCCAACTTATTCTGAAACGACAGCAATCAGACGGCCGGCGTCATCCAGGGCGACCAGTTCCGCCAGGATGGCCTGGACTTCCTCGACAAACGCCGGGGAGGTGCTGAACTGGGTGAGTTTCCCCTGGGTCAGGTCGGCCAGCTTCACAAAATCGTGGCGGACGACAACGGTGCTTTTCTCCCCCGGCGCGGCCAGGCGGCCCGTATGCTCAGCCTCGATGAAGTACTGCCCATGCTCCAGGAACGGGAAAAACTGCTCATCATGGCGCAGCATACTCCGCGTCAGGATGAGATGGTCAGCGCCCTTTTCGGCCACCACTGTCCAGTTCACATCCCGATAAAACTTCTTGAACGGCTCGTTGAGCGTTTTGACGTGCGGGTTAATTAACGCCATCCTGCGGCCGTTGATGTCAAAGTAGTTCCAAACCTTGGTCATCCGGTTTGTGGACGGGTCATCCGCCTCGCTGTCGGGAATCGCGAAGATCACCGTGGGATCGGAGTAGGACGGGTTGGCCCTGGGCATCGCAAACCCCAGGATAAACCAGGCGCACCAGTGCAACCCCTTCTCGGAGTGGTTTTCGTTCTGCCACGCCATCACCACGGATTGATCCGGGTTGACGCTGAACAACCCCCGCGGGATGACGCCATAAGCATTCGGTTCCACCGGTAACCCATCCTGCGAGGGAAGGCCCACCTGAATGGCGCGCACCGGGCCATCCTCCACCAGGTCCAAATCGTAAGGGCCAAAAGCCACACTGCGCGGCGGCCAGTTCTGCTCCCCCTGAAGCACACCCTGAACCAGGGGCCATTGGCTTTCCGGCCAGCTATCCGCACGGGAGCCGCGGGACACATGCTTGATGGCATACGCCGCAATCTTCTCCGGATCCGCCGGATCGATGCTAAACCATGGGTAATGATAGGGGATATTCTCCCGGTCCGTCGTCACTTGCTTCCCGTGGTAATACAGGCGAATCCCCAGCTCATGGTTCACGGTAAGCCTCACCGGTCCGGACTGAAGGGCTGCAACCGTAAGCGTTCCCTCGTCACCCGGCTCGGTGGCCAGGGAACTCTCGACGACGCTCAAGTCCGGCACCGACTTTAACGACGGCATGGCCTGGTTAACGAAGTGCAGGAAGGGCTGCAAGGCCCCTTGCATGGCGGCGTTATCAAAGCGGGTTTCCAGCTCGCGGTTAAGCGTGGCTAGCGGTGAGCCTGTCGGTTGCATACTTTCCTCCTTCTTCCCATGCCCATGCGGTACGGATGATGGTGCGCAGGTCAAACTGCGTCTTCCAGCCCAACACGTTCAAGGCCTTGTCGGCGTTGGCCACCAGCCGTGGCGGATCCCCAGGACGACGGCCGGCCACATTGACCGGGATGGGCTTGCCGGTAACTTCCCCGCAAATGGCGATAATCTCCTTGACTGACGCGCCATGGGTCGTCCCCAGATTAATGGCATCGAAGCCGGTGCTGGCTTGCAGCTTCTCCAACGCCTTGATGTGCGCGTGGGCCAGGTCGGTGACGTGGATATAATCGCGGATGCATGTGCCGTCCGGCGTGTCATAGTCCTCGCCGTAAATGTCGATGGCCTTGCTCTTGCCTTGCGCCGCCCGCAATACCAGCGGAATCAGATGGGTTTCCGGGTCGTGCAGCTCCCCGATGAGGCCGCTCTCATCCGCCCCTGCGGCATTAAAGTAGCGCAGGGCAAACGCGGACCAGCCCAGGGTTTCGCAGTAGCCGCGCAACGCCTGCTCGATCATCAGCTTGGTGAGGCCGTAGATATTAATGGGGTTTTGCGGGTGCGTTTCATCCAGCGGCATGCGCACCGGGTTGCCGTAGGTGGCGCAGGTGGAGGAAAAGACGATTCGCTTCACACCGGCCTGATCCATGGCCTTGAAGAGGTTGAGCGTCTTAACGACGTTGTTTTGGAAATACTTGGTGGGATTCGTTTGCGATTCGCCGACGTAGCAACTGGCGGCAAAATGCACGATGGCCTCAATCCCCTGCGATTGCAGAACCTGGATCATCCCCTCCACATTGCCGATATCTTCCTGGATAAAGCGAATCCGGTCTGAAAAGGCCAAGGCCTCGCGGTGCCCTTCGGACAGGTCGTCCACGACCACCACTTGCGCCTGCGGATGGGTATCCAGGTACGTCTTTACGAAATGGCTTCCAATGTATCCTGCGCCGCCTGTGACTAAGAGCATGATGATTTGAACTCCTTTTAATCAGAACATGAAGAAACAGTCAAAAAGTTTGCTGGTTGCGCAGGGCCTGTTCCTGCCCTGCACCGACCCTTTATTATTTACCTTTAATACTCTCTCATAATTTACGGGAAAAAAAGATAACCGACTGTTCAATTGCATGCGCCATTCCCATCGGGAATGATAGATGGGATGACGATTGCCCATCAAGTTTTTCGTGATGCTGAAGGATGAGAGGCCATGCAGACATTCGGATCCGTAACGCTGGAAAAACATCCCCAGGTTAAAACCGCCGTGGAAGGCAGAACCGAGCAGGATGCCCCCGGCTGGCAGAAAACCACGCTATGGAACCCGGAGCCGGACTCCACACGGTTTGGGCCGCACCAGATCCTGGCATCCGTTCGGCAGGTGGAGGACGCCACCACCCAGGTCCGCTTCCTTAATGAAAAAGGCGGCTTCTTTGGCATCGTCAAGACGGGGCAGCTCACCTACATTGCCCTCCCCGGCAGCCAGATACGGCTGAACGACACGCAGTTGGACATGCCGGGCGATATCATCCAGGGGCGGGTCAGCTCGCCGCAGATTCCGCAAAAACCCGCTCAAATTCAAACCGTCACCGATCAGGCAATGATCCTGGGAGCCGGGTTGGCCAGCCGATTTGTGCCGGTTTCCGGCGATGTCACCGGGTATTCCAAGCCCAGCGCCCCTCTGGTGGGAGAAGATTCCGTAATCACGATGCTGGCCCGGCATCTCCAATCCCACGGCATTCGAAAAATAATCATCAATACCTTTTATAAGCCCGACGTTTTAAAGGCGCAACTGGCAGCCGTGGAAGGGCTGGAATTTATTTATATCGACGAAGATCAACCCTCCGGTACGGCGGGCGGCCTGGTCAAGGCGCTGGAACAAAACCGGATTGACCCGGACAAGCCCATCTTGATTATGCAGGGGGATGCCGTGACCAATGCCAACCTAAGCGCCTTTTTAAACGCGCATCGCCAACAGGATCCGCTGGTCAGCATTGGTGTGCGGCATATCTCCGATGACCAGGTGAGCCAGATGGCCATCGTCGTGACGGATCGCAGCCATGCGGATGAAGAATCCGGGTTTGTGCTGTCCTTCAAGGAAAAGCCGACGCTGGCGGAAGCAGGGCCAAGCCGACTGGGCAGTATCGGGTTTTATGTGCTGTCACCACAGGTTTACCCGTTATTCCTGGAGGCCGGGCAGCGTAAATGGCAGACCAGCCCGGAGTTCGATTATGCGATGGACTTTTTCCCCGGCCTGCTGGCCCAGCATGATGAAGCTGCCGACCCCAAGCGGCCGATTTATGCGCAAATGTTGCAGGAGCCGTTTTACTGGAGCGACATCGGCCGGCCGGATCAGTACATTTCCACCGTCCGCGACATTTACGCAGGTTACCTGGGATTTCCCATGCCAGAAGCAATCCACAATTATTACGATCATGGCATCATTTTTTGGTCTTCGGCGCATGCGCCCGCCAAAGCCCAAAACGCAGTCCTGAAGGGAAATATCATTGTACTGAAGAGTCCGCTTGAACCAAACGCTCGGTAAACCGCGAAAAAAAATCCAAAAAATCCCGAAATTCCTTCAAGAAATCGGTAGACAAAACGAAAACTAATGGCATAATCGGTTATATTATGCAGATTGGTCTGGTTTCAACGGGTTTACGCGGTAGCACACAGAGAGGTTTAGAAGGTGAATCACAGCGGGTTTGAGGCTGAAAAGCCACTGGACAATGTTATTCCAATGCAAGTCGTTGCCCCCCTCCATATTGTGGAGCCGGAGGAGCGCGCGGAAGATCTGCTCCACATCAATGTTCTGCCAACTGGGGACACCCCACTGGATCACGAGATTCACAACTACCACCGCTGGGCGGAGAAAAAGTTGCACCAGCCGGAAAACCAATACATCAACGAGGCAAAATAC
This sequence comes from uncultured cyanobacterium, assembly GCA_937922745.1. Classification (GTDB taxonomy): domain Bacteria; phylum Cyanobacteriota; class Vampirovibrionia; order Vampirovibrionales; family JAGQHJ01; genus CALAJO01. The sequence continues at coordinate 40,514 of CALAJO010000006.1, read as the reverse complement.
GGCGCGGTTCGCCATGCGGATGAGCGGCGCGCCGCCGAGAACCAGGAAACCATTGCCCTGTTCAAGGAAACATTCTCCTCTTTCTTCTGGACCGGGATTGAGTGCAGCAACCCGCAAAGCCCGGAAGGCGAGCGTTGGGATCAGCTGGCTTTTACCGGCATCTACGAAGACGAACACCTCGATCGCCAATTGGATGCCATGGACGAGTGCCAGATTGAGAATGTGCGCCTTGGCATGCCCAACCACATTATGGTGGAACAGGACAACTGGCAGGTGTTTACCAATATCCTGGATCGCTTTAAGGCCCGCAACAAAAAAGTGAGCCTGGACTTGCTGCACTTTGGCCTGCCAGCGGCTTACCGTAATGATGAGAAACCGGAAGAAAGCGTTTTTCTCAACCCGGATTGGCCCAACCATTTCATCGAGTTTGGGATGAAGGCCGTTAAAACCTACCTGCCCAAGCTGGACGCCATCACCATCATCAACGAGCCGATGATTACCAACCGCTTTAGCGCGGTGAAATGGAACGAAGCCATGCCGGGCAGCTTTGATCATCCGCAGTACGATCACTACTTTATTCGTAGGGCGCTGCTGATTGCCAAGGCCGCCCTCAAGGCCCGCTTCGAGATTGAAGCCCACCTTCAGGAGGAAGGCCGGCGCGTCATCTTCATCCATAACGACAGTTGCGAACACCAGCCGGACGACTTCCACTTCAACGAATTTAACCGGTTCCTGGCAAGCGACCTGATCCTGGGCCACGAGTGGCTGCTGGAGGACGACTTCCAGAAGACCGACATGTACCGCTGGATGGCGCGCCATTACGTGCGTCAGGACAACCTGGCGGACGATATACAACACCTGATCGTGGAGCTGGAAACCATCAAGCAATACCATATCCTCTTCGAGCGGCGCTTTGGCAAAACCATGAAGGCCGATACCGTCTTCGGCGTGGATTACTACATGGCGTGCGAAATCGTGAAGCCCGGCCATCCCGAGCAATTAACCATGACCGACGTGAAGGGATACGAAGCCGAAATCCGCTCCGATCGCCGCAAAGGCCTGGCCCGTATCTGCATGGAATACTGGAACCGTTACCAGCTCCCTATCCTGCATACCGAAACCAACTTCTTCGACCACGGCAGCGAAGAGTGGGGCATGAAGCAACTGGTGGAGCTGGCCCAACTGCCCAAGTTCGGCATTCCCGTATTGGGCTTTACCTGGTACAGCCTGATGGATCAGTTCAACTGGGGCGATGCGCTTTCCGGTTCCCCGAAGGACCTGAAGCTGCACCCGGTGGGCATGGTCAGCTGGCCCGGCTACGAGAAGCGGAATTTTACCACCACGGTCTTCGCGGATTTAATGGCCTCGTTAAAGCAGGGTTCGGTATCCGGCACAGTTGGCTAATCGGCGGCCGGCAGAATTTACGCTATACTGCATCCACATAATCATGTAATCGGGAAGAGGATGTTGATGGAAACGTCCGCATCAACGGCAGCACAGCCTGTTAACCTGGTGGAAAGCTTTGACGCGCTTGCCCTGGGCAACCTGTTCCAGGGCTTGTTCGGGGATGCCCGGCCGCGATTTTTCGTCGCACCTGGCCGGGTCAACCTCATTGGCGAGCATACGGATTACAACGATGGCTTTGTGCTACCCCTGGCGATAAACCGGGGCACGCTCATTGCAGGACGATCTCGCGCAGACCGGAAGATTCGCGTGCATTCCATCGAGCGCCAGGAAACCCGCGAGTTTAGCCTGGATGGGCCGTTGCAGTCCCACCCGCACGATTGGCTGAGCTACGTGGAAGGCGAAGCCCGAAGCCTGGAGGAATCCGGCTGGCGCATCAACGGCGCGGATCTGCTGATTGAAAGCAATGTCCCGGTCGGTTCCGGTTTGTCCTCCTCTGCGGCGCTGGAAAATTCCGTGGGATTTGCCTTGTTGTCGCTAAATGGATACTCAGACATAGACCTGAAAAAGCTGGCCCTGGCCGGGCAGTCGGCAGAACACCGGTACGTCGGCACGAAATGCGGTATTATGGACCAGTTTATTACCGCCATGGGCCAGCAGCGCCACGCCCTGCTCATCGATTGCCGGACACTGGAGGCGACGCCCATTCCGCTGGACTTGCCGGGAATCGCGGTTGTGATTGTGGATTCCGGCGTCAAGCATGAGCTGGCCTCTTCGGCGTATAACGAACGACGCCGGCAATGCCAGGACGGCGTTGCCTTTTTCCAGCAGTTTATGCCGGACATTACCGCCTTGCGGGATATTTCCACCCAGGCGTTTGAACGATACGAATCGCAACTGCCTGATCCGACCATCCGCAAGCGCATGCGCCACGTGATTACGGAGAATGAACGAACCCTTTTCGCCGCCGAAGCTTTAAAGCACCACGATGCCGAGCGGCTTGGACAACTGATGAACGCATCACACCAATCCTTGCAACTGGATTACGAGGTCAGTTGCGCCGAGCTGGATCTGCTGGTGGAACTGGCGCAAGGCTTGGACGGGGTTATCGGTGCGCGAATGACAGGCGGCGGATTTGGCGGTTGCACGGTCAACCTGGTTCGGATTGATGCGTTGGAAGGTTTCAAGCAAACCCTGGAGATGGAATATAACCGGCAGTTCGAATACCCGGTTTCGTTTTACGTTACGCAACCCCAATCCGGCGTGCGAGAACTGTAATCCCACCCGCCTCTATACATTTATAAAAGGGATGGATTAACCGATCGGGCTAAAGGGTCCAGATGAGCCTTATCAATTGGCTTGTTGGGTAATCTATTTTTTCCCTGTTCCACACATAATAATCTCGCGAGAGTTTGATCTGCCGGTTCCTCTGGCAGTCAGGCGGAAAGGATATCAAGACTTGGTTTTTTATTGGTTTCAGTGTTGATTAAACCCAAATTTTGATATCAAAGCGAAGAGAAGTAACACACACCGGGCCTCTGGATGCAGGGAGGTCTAGCTGGGCTGTGCTTTACAGCCTCTCTAAACGGTAAGGTCTACAACATAGGGAGTATATAATGACAAACGACCAAAACGGTGGAAACAACCACAACGATGTACAGAAAAATCATCTTGTCGTCGATATTCGGGCGAAGCTGGACACGCATAAAATGCACGAGGAAACGCTGCTGGACGGTGAACAGAAATTCGATCTGATCTGCCTTTCCCACTTGCGCTGGAATTTTGTTTTCCAGCGACCGCAACATCTGCTGAGCCGCTGCGCCAGGGAGCGCCGGGTATTTTTCGTGGAGGAGCCCATTCGCACAACCCACCCGGAGCCGATGCTTCATGTGAGCCATCCCAACAACGAAGGCGTGGTCGTTGTCGTGCCCTACCTGCCTGAAAGCCTTTCTCCCGCAGAGTGCGAAGCCGAACAGCAACGTCTGCTGGATGAGTTTATTGCCGAGAACGATATCAACCAATACGTTTTATGGTATTACACGCCGATGGCAATGGCGTTTAGCGCCCATCTCAAGCCCATGGCCATCGTCTACGACTGTATGGATCAGTTGGCGGCCTTTAAAGGCGCACCACCGGAACTGATTGAACGGGAAATCGACCTGTTTAAAGTAGCCGACCTGGTGTTTACCGGCGGGCAAAGCCTGTATGAAGCCAAGCGCCCGCATCACCCGGAAGTGCATGCCTTTCCCAGCAGCGTGGATGTCGCGCATTTCGAGCAAGCCAAGCATGTGGAAACCGAACCGGCCGATCAGGCCCATATTCCACACCCACGTATCGGCTTCTTCGGCGTGATTGACGAGCGGTTGAACATCGACCTGCTGAGAGAGATTGCCGAAAAACGCCCGGATTGGCATTACGTCATCATCGGGCCGGTGGTCAAGATCGATCCGGCAACCTTGCCGCAACTGCCCAACATCCATTACCTGGGCGGCAAGGATTACAAAGAGCTGCCGCAATACCTCTCCGGCTGGGATATGGCGATGATGCCGTTTGCCAAGAACGAATCGACCGAGTTTATCAGCCCCACCAAAACGCCGGAATTCCTGGCTGCGGGTAAGCGCATCGTCTCCACATCCATAAAAGACGTTGTGGTGCCTTATGAAGCCTTGCGCCTGGTGAAGATTGCCGACACGTCTGAAGCGTTTGTGGCTGCACTGGATGCCATGTTCGAGGAAGTCCATACGGATCTTGACTGGCAGCAACGGGCCGATGCCTTTCTCTCCCAGAACTCCTGGGATAAAACTTGGGCCGGGATGCGTGGCAATATCAACCGCATCCTTAACCGCAAAAATATCCAGGATCACAAGGTGGTTTCCAGGCGCGAACGCTGGCAGACAAAAGAAGGCACGTTCGATTACCTGATTGTGGGCGCCGGGTTTGCCGGGAGCGTTCTGGCCGAGCGCCTTGCCAGTGACGGCAACAAGGTTCTGATCGTGGATCGCCGGCCGCACATTGCCGGGAATGCTTACGACCACTACGATGATCATGGCATCCTGGTACACAAGTACGGCCCACATATCTTCCACACCAACTCCAAGGAAGTTTTCGATTACCTCTCGCGCTTTACCGAGTGGCGGGATTACGAACACCGCGTGCTGGCACAGGTGGACGGCCAACTGGTTCCCATCCCGATTAACCGAACCACGATTAACAAGCTGTATAACCTGAACCTTGACGAGCAGGGCGTCGCGGACTTCCTGGCCTCCAAGGCGGAGCAGATAGACGTGATCAAGACTTCCGAAGACGTTGTGGTCAGCACCGTCGGGCGGGAGTTGTACGAGATGTTTTTCCAAGGCTATACCCGCAAACAGTGGGGCATGGATCCCTCCGAACTGGACAAGTGCGTGACCGCGAGAATCCCCACCCGGACGAACACGGATGACCGCTATTTTACGGACAGTTACCAAGCCATGCCGCTCCACGGATTTACCCGGATGTTTGAGAACATGCTGTCCCACCCCAACATCAAAATTATGCTGAACACGGACTACCGGGAAATCCTGCGCATTATTCCCCATCGCAAGATTATCTACACCGGCCCGGTCGATGAGTTCTTCAACTACCGTTACGGCAAGCTGCCTTACCGCTCGCTGGAGTTTAAGCACGAGACGCTGGACAAGGAAGTGCATCAGCCGGTGGCCGTGGTAAACTACCCGAACGATAACGATTACACGCGCGTTACGGAGTTCAAGCAACTGACGGGGCAAAAGCACGAGAAAACCAGCATCGTGTACGAATACTCCCGCGCGGAAGGGGATCCCTACTATCCCATCCCAAAGCCGGAAAATGCCGACATTTATAACCAGTACAAGGCCCTGGCGGATGCGCTTCCCAACGTTTACTTCGTAGGACGCCTGGCCACGTACAAGTACTACAACATGGATCAGGTTGTGGCCCAGGCCTTAACGCTCTTCAAGCACATCAAGGGCGAGAAGGTTGCCAGCAAGCCGGCTGCAACGGCTTCTGCAACCCAGGCGGCGCTGGCACCAAGCCGGTAAAAAAGAAATTCTAGCGAAAGCGTTGCCATTTTGAGCAACGCTTTCGTTTATGAACAGGGCGGAAAGAAATTAATCGAGGAAATTGAATATGCGTAGTAGTCAGGCAGTTCCACTGCAAATGTGGGCAGGAATCGAATGTACCGTCAACCGGGTTGGCGATCGGTATTATGATCAGTTGGCGCGCAATGGTCATGCCTACCGCATCAGCGACCTGGATATGATTGCGGAATTGGGCATCAAGGTCATTCGCTACCCGGTCATCTGGGAGAGAACCGCACCCAACGGGATTGAGAACGCCGATTGGTCCTGGTTGGATGAACGCTTGCCAAGGCTTCGCGAGCTGGGAATCAACCCGATTGCAGGCCTGGTGCATCATGGCAGCGGCCCCATGTCAACCAGCCTGGTCGATCCGGCGTTTCCGAAGAAACTGGCCGAATATGCCGGGGCCGTCGCCCGGCGTTACCCTTGGCTTGAGTTTTATACACCCGTAAATGAACCTTTGACCACGGCGCGGTTTAGTGGCATGTACGGCCACTGGTATCCCCATGGGCGTGATGATCAGACCTTTGTGACGGCGCTGCTCAACGAGTGCAAGGGCACGGTGCTGGCCATGCGAGCCATTCGGGAAGTGAACCCCGATGCCAAGCTGATCCAGACGGATGACCTGGGGAAAGTTTACAGCACACCGCTTCTGCAATATCAGGCGGACCTGGAGAACGAGCGCCGTTGGTTGACGTACGACCTGCTTTGCGGCAAGCTGACGCCGGACAAGCCCATGTGGCAATATTTGCTAAGTTGCGGCGCCAGCGTGGAAGCGCTCAACTGGTTTCTTAACAATCCCTGTCCGCCGGACGTGGTGGGGATTAACCACTACCTCACCAGCGATCGCTTCCTGGACGAGAATATGGACTGCTACCCGCCGCAATTTCATGGCGGGAACGGGAAGCACCAGTATGCCGATGTCGAGGCCATCCGCGTGCATCAACAGGACTATGCGGGCCATCGCACCCTGCTGAAGGAAACCTATGAGCGCTACGGCCTGCCTGTCGCCGTAACGGAAGCCCACCTGGGCTGCACCCGGGATGAGCAGCTCCGTTGGCTGAAGGAAATCTGGGATGCGGCCGAATGCTTACGAGAGGAAGGGGTTCCGGTGGTGGCCGTCACCGCTTGGTCGCTGCTGGGGGCTTACGATTGGAACTGCCTGGTCACCAAGGACAACGGGTTCTATGAGCCTGGCGTGTTTGATATGCGCGGGAGCAAGCCCAGGCCCACCGCCCTGGCGCAACTGATTAAAACCTATGCCACCGGTGAAAAGCCGGATCATCCCATCCTGGACAAGGAAGGCTGGTGGCGGCGGGAAGACCGCGTGTTTTACCCTTCCCGCGCGGAGAAAACATGCCATGCCGTCAGCATTACGGAAAACTGTGAACTCACGCAGGAATGCCATATCGGGATTCGGCCCATCGTGATTGTGGGGGCAAATGGCACGTTGGGCAAAGCGTTTGCCCGCATGTGCGATATCCGCGGGATTCCTTATTACCTGTTGAGCCGCGCCCATATGGATATTTCCACCCCGGAACTGGTGGGGCAGCGCCTGGCGAAGCTGCGGCCTTGGGCAGTCATCAACGCGGCCGGTTATGTGCGGGTGGATGACGCGGAAAACGAAAAGGATATCTGCTGGCTGGCCAACGTAACCGGCCCCGCAAACCTGGCCAAAGCCTGCTCTGACTTAAATATCCCGCTTGTCACCTTCTCATCGGACTTGGTGTTCTGCGGCAGCGCGAGAAAACCATACCTGGAAAGCGACGAAATGCGCCCGTTGAACGTGTATGGAGAAACCAAGGCGGCTTCGGAGCAGAAGGTTCTAGACATTTTGCCCACCAGCCTGGTGATTCGCACCAGCTCCTTTTTTGGGCCGTGGGACGACTTTAACTTCATCACCATCGCCCTGCGGCGCATCCAGTCCGGCCAGCCCTTCCAGGCTGCCGAGGACACCATCATTTCCCCAACCTACGTGCCGGATCTCGTAAACACGACGCTGGATCTCCTGATTGACGGCGAGTCCGGCATCTGGCACATTACCAATCCGTGCGAGGTTTCCTGGGCGGACTTTGCCCGTCTCGCGGCCCAGATGTCCGGTATGGACTCCAAAAAAGTGGTGGGCATCCCGTGCGAAGAGATGCAGTTTATCGCCAAGCGCCCCTTATATAGCGCCCTGGGCACGGAGCGCGGCCAACTGATGACCCCGCTGGAAGACGCCCTGCATTGCTACCTGCGCGACGTGAAATTATGATGTCCTGAACCTAAGGGATCCCCTTTTGTTGAAATGCCCCTACACTGGGAGAAAATAAACCAGAGGATCCCTGACGCATGAAATCTTCCATCGCGCGGTTACTATTGGCAACTATGTTAACGGCAACGGCTTTGCCTGCCGCCGCGAACGAGCCAGAGCCGCAATCCGGCACACACAGTTTTATCCCGGCCTACGAATCCATCTTCCCCACGGCAGCGGATCCGGAAGAGGTTCGCCAGGCGGAAGCGGAATCGAATCACTCTGTCGTTCTGGTATCCATTTTGCCGGTCGAAGTCGATTCGGATCTGTTCGTGCGCAAATATACCGGCTTTGAGGTCAAAGTAATGAACCAAGGCCCGCATCCAGTGGAAATTACAAGTATCCAAATTGGAAACGGGGTGGATGGCAAAACCGCCTTTGAGGATGTAAAACGCAGCCTGGTAAGCCCGGCAAGCTTTTTAGGTATCACCGCCATTGTGGGGAACACGGTGAAGCGCGCCAATGCCAACTCCAAGGCCCGCGAAGCCTCCAGCGACTTCTCCAATACCTTGCCTGCCGGGACGCTGCCGACCAATCACACATTCTCGACGCTTACCCTGATCCCATTCGGAAAAATGCCGGAAGTAAAAGTGCAATTTGCCAAGCCGCATGCGGTCGAGCTGTTTTACTCCGGCTTTGTGGCCGTTCGACCTGTTGAAGCCAAGCTCTTGGCCGACCCGCCGCAATAGTATCTATTTAAAAAAAGACCTCTGAAATAAATCAGGGGTCTTTTTTGTTCGCTAAACTAAGCGATTCTAGTGAACCATGCGTTCGCTGTGGTAGTTGTAATTGGTTACGGCCACAACCCCCAGCCAGCCAATGGCAACAACGACGGCAAACACGGTCGCCGTACCGGTCTCATCGGCATAACCCAGCAACCACGGTGAGACAAGCAGGCCCACGGCGCCCAGCGTCTCAATCACCCCGTGCGTTTTAAACGGAACCGCCTTAAGCACACCCAGCGGATAATCCGTAATCAGGCTAAGGCCCAAGACCACAATCCCCAGCGTTACCATCGTGTTGGTCGCGATGGAAGAAACGTCGTGGAACTGCAAAATCCAGGGAGAAGCCACCAGCAACAGGCCGGTCATGTAATCCAGTATCGAATGCGGATACGGTTGTAACGGTTTTCTCATGTCCCTGTGTCCTCTTACTTCTTCATTTACCTCCGAAGGGCATGGAAACATTATAGAAGTTAGCAGACTCCCTTAATATCAGTCACAAGAGCAGACTATATCATAACTTTAACTCGCTTAAGCATCTCTCACACACGAGCCTGTTGCCTTTGTTTCCTACCGGATTCTTCCTGATCAGCAGCAAGGCTTTCCGGGGACTATGCTTTATCCTCGCAAATGGCGTGGTACGGGCAGAAGCTGCAATGCCTGGCATCCGGCGCGGGCTGAAACTGACCGGACAAGATGCTGCATGCAATCGCGGTTGCCTCCGATTCCGCAGCAGATAAATCCGACGGGCTAAAGGTATGCACCTGCCCATGGCGGATATAGGCAATATGGGCCTGCTTGCGACCTGTGGCGCGGGCATAAGCCCAAAGCTGTAAGCGATGGTGTTCCGGCGCCATCTCCCGATCGGACTTGTAATCCAGCACAAAATCGTCGCCCATCAAATCGATAACGCCGTTAAGATAGAGTTTCTGCCCTGCCGCAGCGATATCCAGGCTGATGGGGACTTCACGCTGGAAATAGGGCTTTCTGAACGGGGCAAACGCTTCACATGTATCGAAATCCTCGATTAACTGCAGGGCTTCCTTGACCGCTCCCAAAGGCAGGTCGGGATCGAGCGCACGTAGCGCCTTCAGCTCCCGCAAGTCAAGTTCCAGCGCCTGATGCACCAGGGAACCAACGCGGGCGGCAAAAGCCGATTCGCCGACGAGGGACTGAAGCCCGGGATGTCCATCAATGTAGGCAAAGCGGAACCGCTGGGGGCAAGTGGCAAACTCTGTAATGGCCGTTACGGGCAACTCGGTCAATCCGCTGGAAGCCGTGCCTTGAAGGAGCGTGGCGGCAATCGCATCCTGACGCGCAGGGACTTTCCCGTCATCCTGTGCATCCAGCGATTGCAGCGTCACCACCTCAATCGGGACATCGGCAGCCGCCAGACCGTCCCGAAGCAGCTCCAACGCTTCGCCTTTTTCATCCGGCGCAGTCAGGATCACTTGATCGCGAGCGCGGGTCAGGGCCACATAAAGCAGGCGTTTCAACTCGTCGTGCCGCTCCTCCCGATGGCGACACTCCAGGATGCTGTAAATCGCGGGCTTTTGCAGCGTCTCGTCATCCTCATCCATCGACAACTTGAGACCCACGCCCAGCTCGGGATGCAGGCGCAACGGCTGGTTGTCGGGAGCGGATCGCCGCGTTAAATCCGGCACGATAACGATTGGCCATTCCAGCCCCTTGGCCGCATGGATGGTCATCAGGGAAACGGCGTTATCCGGCTCCATCGGCAAGCGGGGAATCTCCACCGTCTGCGCCATTAGTTGCCTGAGCCGTCGCATCACGGAGAACAGATCGGCCGCCCCGGTCTCCAGCATGCCTATCAGATCGCAAAAGCCGCGCCAGTCAGCTTCCCGCCGCAAGCCGTTAGGCAAATTCGCAATAACCGCGGTGTAGCCGGTCAAACGATCCATCCATTGCAGCAGACGCGAAGGAGGGTGTACAGCCCGCAAGGCCAGCATTTCGGATAAAACCGCCTTGGCCCGTTGGAGTTCAGGCGGGACGGTTTCCATTTGTCGCAGGCAGGCCCACCAGGATGTTCCCCTAGGCAGTCCCGCAGCAAAGCGCTGAAGCGCTTGGTCGCTCACGGCAAAAAACGGGCTACGTAACAGGGCCGCCAGCGCCAGATTATCCGACGCATCCGCCAGGAAGCGAACAAGGGCAACGCCGTCCTTGGCCTCCCGCGTATCCAGCAGGCTGCCTCCACCGGCATGCATGGCCGGGACGCCACGGGTCTGGAGGGCGTCCACATAGCAATCCAGCGGTTGCCAGGTGCGCGAAAGAATCCCGATATCCCCGGGACGAATAGGGCGCAGGCTGCCCAACTGCTTGTCGAAGACCGGTAGCTCGCTTGTCAGCATCCCATCCACCAGGCCGGCTATCATCCGGGCTTCCGCCTGCAAGCGCTCGGCGCGGCGTGTTGACGTGTCGGCTTCCAGCACATAAGCCCGCAAGTGGGGGCCCGCATGCGGCGTTTCCCGGCGCGCTGCCTCCAGCGGAGAGAAGAGGGATCCTAATAAGGGCTGGAAAGTGCTGTTCATCGCCTCTACCAACTGCCGATGGGTGCGAAAACTTAGGGCAATCGAGACCGCTTCTCCGCCAGCCTCCGCGATACGCTCCCGGAAGGACTGGAAGCAACGCAAATCGGCGCGTCGAAAGCCGTAAATCGACTGTTTTTCATCTCCCACAATGGTGACGATGGCCTGGCCGCACAACCGGGACAACAATTCGGCCTGAACCCGGTTGGTGTCCTGGAATTCATCAATCAAAAAGGCTTTCCAGCGCCGGGCATAATAATCGCAAACAGCGGGGTTCTCCAGCGCACGCAGGGCATGGACTTCCAGGTCGGCATAATCCAGCATCCGCTTCTCCCGCTTTGCCTCGCCAATCATCGTGTCAACGGCCTCAAAGGCCTCCTTCAGCAATGGCAGGCAGGAAGCCAGCGCCTCATCCACCGGGCCCAGCGCCAGGTTAATCAAGCCTTTTCTCTGGGCTTCTTTAACCTTGTCGCGAAGCGCCTTTAACGCCGCTTTGACGATATCAAATCCACCGCCCGGCCAATTTTTAACGCTCCCGCCCCGAAAAGACAAACCCGAAATGGCGTCCAGATAAGGTGTTATCTCCTTACCTTCTTCAATAGCGGTCATTGCAGCCAGCGCGGTCTGCCGATTTTGCTCCAGGGCGTCCTCCGGCTGCCCGGCATACTCCGTCACCGCAATAAGGGCATCAAGCCACGCACGGCTCTTCAGCAGGCGCGTCTCCGCCAGTTGGCGCTCCAAAGAGATGATGGCCGGCCAGCTTTCCGATCCATGCGCCAAGGCTTGCCGCGCGGTCAGCGGATCCGCCAGAAACCTGCTTAACGCATCGTGAAGCCGGGTAAAAGGGATTTTCTCATAAATTTCCGGGGGAAGCTTATCCATCGCCCGGTTTAACTGCTCGGCCCACCAAACCTGGCTTTCCAGGTCATCAAGGATCTCGAAATCGGGCGGGACCTGGGCTTCTTGGGGATGCTCCCGGCAAATTCGTGCGCAAAGGGCATGAAATGTGCAGATAGGGGCCGCCTCCAACTCAGCCATTAGGGTAGCCTGTCCCGGCATCTGCCCCAGCAGGTTGGATCGGATGCGGGCTTTCAGTTCAGCCACCGCCTTTTCCGTAAACGTCACCGCCACAATCTGTAGCGGTCTTAACCCCTGCTCCGCGATATGAAACCGGTATCGCTCAGACAGCATATGGGTCTTGCCGGTGCCGGCCCCGGCAGTCACCGCCACGCTGGCGAGCGTATAAGCAGCTTGCTGTTGCGCCTGCGTCAGGGTCATGCGGTTTCCTCCTTCCGGTTTAAACGGGCTCCCTGGCGGCACACCAGATCCATGTCGCAATATTCGCAAGCTTTCCGCTCCTTGTCCGGCTGGATTGGAAAGCATCCCTGAGCCAGGCGCGCCTTGAACGATTCGGCAAATTTCGCCAGTTCCCGGTTTTCTCCCGGCACGGCTTCATTTAGCACAAGGCCCTTGGTCACAGAGAAGTAATATGCCCCTTTCACCGCCTCGCCGGGGAACAATCCAACCGAGGCGGCCTGTACATAAATCGGCAACTGAATATCCAGCTTCAATTCCCTTTTTTCGTCTTGCACGCCAAGGGGTTTGGAACCGCTGGTCTTGTAGTCTATAAATACCAAGCCCTCCGGCGTTTCATCCACCCTGTCTATCTTTCCCTTTAAGGGCAGCCCATACCACTCACTCTCAAACGACAGCTCCTGGACACGGATACGGTGGCCTTCCGGCAAAAATCCCGGTGATTGAAGCACTCTCCTCAGCCGGGCGATATGCTCCGCCCGGCGTACCGGCCAGGCCTGTACCGACTCCACGCCCAGCAGGGCCTCCGCCTCGGCAAACACGTCTTCCAGCAGGCTCAGCATCGCCTCCCTGGGAGAGGCTTCTGTCAGCGTCCTTTCCGCTAGCCACTCCAGGACTTTGTGATACAGGTTGCCGCGCTGCAACGCGCTCAAATCCGTCTCCGCCTCGTCCGGCTCCGCCAGTTTCAACACATCCCCGGCAAACCACCGGAACGGACACTGGCCAAAGCGCGTTAACTGCGAGACCGAAAAGATTCGTGCGGACACATCAATGGGAATTCCCGGGATGCCGTCATACATATCAAATGATTCAGCACTTTCACGGCTACTTTCCACCGCATATGCCCGTCGAATTTCAGGCAGCAACGGATCATCCCCGGCATCAGCCAACGGCAGCCACACGCACCGGGCTTCCTCCAGGCTGCCAAACGCACTGTCGCCCGGCCGCGAAGGCAGCAGGCCCAATTCCTGGATGTACGGACTGGGCAGCATCCCCCTGCTGCGGATGAGCTTAGGATACGAGAGGGTAATGGCTTTAGTTGCTATCTGGAGCAGGGCGTCAAACGCCAGCCTCTCCTCACCGGCCGCTTGTGCAATTCCCTTCAGCGGAAGCCCTTCCATTACCATCAATTCCGCCCGATCCGCAAAATCCAGGCTCGTATCCTCGGGAATCGAGGCGGGAAGCACACCATCCGCCATCCCCAGCACAAAGACATACGGGTATCGGGCGCCCGTCAAATCCTTTGGCGTGCGCAGCTCCACCCCACCCCTGCCAGGTTGTGCCGGCACGGACAGGATACGCAACATATCGTTCAGCTCATCCAGCAACACAGGAAGCGATACGGGCTTAGAAAAAGTGTTTTCCAGCCAGGGCAAGTGTTGCAGGAGAGCCTGATACGCCGCCAAATCCCTTGGACGATGCGCCAGGCGGCCGGGAAAATCAAAAGACTTGAAGACCGATTGGATCCGCTTGATCCACGCGCCGCCCTTGTCCTGCTCCGGCCAACCAAACAGAGAGGCCGTCACGCCCAACCGCTCCCAGTCCAACGGGGAATTGGGATGCGTCTTCCTTGCCTGCTGATATTGCCAGTCGCTCAAGGCTTCGGCAAACGGGTGAGACAGCAACTGCAACGTCGTTTCATACGGCATCCCGTCCCGAACCACTTCCAGAAGAAGATTGAACCAGGCGCCAAACGCCGTTTCTAAGAGCGGCACATCATAAAGCACTCTAACCGGCAAGTCATATTCCCAGCCCACGGAAAGGACGACAGGGCCGTACAGCGCCTCATCCCGCGCCACTAGTACCACCTCGTCCGAAGGTACGCCCTGGAGAAGCAACTGCTTGACCTCGCGCAAAACGCCCCGCACCTCCGCCTCCTGATGCGGATACACAACGGCTTTAACTTCCAGCGGCAAGGGCGCACCCGCAGAAAAGGCAGAAGCCGCCTTCTCTCCGAGGGAAAGCGGCTTTTCTTCGTGAATTTCAACTTGCCAGCCGTTGGTTTCAAGCATTTCCACCACCTCCCGATGGCTGAGAACGCCATCGTGAAGTTTATACGGCAGAACCAGCAAACTTCCCTCGCCCGCCAAAGCATCGAGAAATGCAGCCTCATCCGGTGAAAACCCAATATATCCGTAAACCAGCATCGTCTGACGCTCAACGGCAGCCTTGCACGCTTCGTTGTAGATCTCCGCAGCATCAACCCAGTTTTGACCACGAAGTTTCTCACGGTACAGCCGTGAAATATTCGCCAAGGTGCTGATGCGCGTATTGGGATGGGCGCACAGACTATCCCTCTCAGGAGCGACCCGAAGCAGCTCCTTAATTACGGCCGCTATAACCGTTGCAGCGCCCTCCACGTCCGAGTAGAAACCGTTCTCCACAATGGCCTCTCGCAGCAGGCGATGTGCCACCAAAGCGGAAGCCACCCCTACGCCTTGCTTTCCAGGGTTTTGCGCGCAAACTGCACCAGCGAACGATGCGGAAAACCGATTGCCCGAGCGGCCTTCGCCCCCGGTGTTACGACAACGCAATCACTACCGACATCCGTCCCGCAAACCGCCTGAAACGCCTGATACGGCGAACTGCACAGATATAGCCTGCGATTCATCTCACGTCCCTCGTTCCACTCTGCATGAACTAAACCCTGCAACCGCCGGAAATTGCCCGGCGTAACATTTTGTAAATCCGCAAATTTACCCGTTGAGCCCGATTCGTGCCTTCGCTAGAATGGCGGAAGCGAGTGAGTACAAAGAGTTGTTTTAAATGATTACAGACGAAGCCAAGCCGCAAGGGGTGCAGCCGCTTTGTCTCGTTTTTTAGGTTGAAATGGCTTCGCCATTGGCAGACCGTGGTTCTTTCCACGAATGAAACCCTCAACGTGTGACCGACTACGGCTGGTTTTTGTCATTCTCGGGCGAAACTTCCGAACAGTCAGTAGTTTTCAAGTGTATATCCTAGAGGATAGGGGGCAAATCCTTACCAAGCCGTGTCGGATGTGATTTTTCGGCCATCTCAACCCTATGAACTTGTTTGCAAGAAATTTTATCAGGCTGTGTTTAAGTTTTAGTTATTTGCGCAAGCCTTTATAAAAAAAAGCCCGAAACATCGACTCAATGCGATGCTCGGACTCAGCATGTTCTGTAGGTAAACTTAAGGAAAAGAGGGAAGAAGTTATCAAGCGATAAGAGCTTATTGCTTCGTCTTGATTGAACCGCATCTAGCTGGGAGGGTACCAATGTCAAGTAAATGACCTACCCCATTCCGGCGAATGCGCTAAATGCAAGGCTTTAACAAACCCTACCGGCTAAACTATCTCCTTCCCTCGCAAAATTGTTCATTTAAGTTATTGTATATATTCTACTTATAAATGCCGCACATTCAACAGGTGTTACAGATTTGTAAAAAAGAAATATTGTAAATCAGGTAACCTGGTAATCTGTCTTTTAAGCTGGTTTTCAATTGGCATTTGCTTCCTATCGCGCTTAATTTGCGGAGCATCCTGGTGCCCTCGCAGGAAGGGAAGGCACACATACTTCTTAATGAAACAGAGGGGAAAAGGCAACTTTGGCGAAGAAATTGTTTTTTTATATATGTAAGGCAGTAAATTGTCATTTCGACTTGGAGGAGCAGGTTAATTGAGCCAACCTAGCCTTGAACAGTATGTTGCAAGCCGGTATTTGCACGACCTTCAGAATGCCGCCAGCTTGCAGGCCAGTTATCGCGAAGACCCGGAGATGTTAAAAGGTGCAATGGATACCTTGGCAGCCTTTGCAAAGGCAGCGCTGTACGTCCAGCAAAACATTGCCCAAAAGCGCGCCTCCGCGTAACGCTTCAGACTTCCGGACATAAAAAACCTCTTATCCAAAAAGATAAGAGGTTTTAAGGTTTGCAGGTTTATGGTTGAACTTGGAGTACCGACCTTATACACCGATTTCCTGATTCTCGGAAACGCGATCCACACGGTGCGACTTGGCATGCTCCTTGGTTTTGCCGGTTGCAAAACTGCCTGAAGCAATTGCGGCTTGCGGATGCTGGGTTTGCAAGGATTCTGCGCGGGCCCGTTTAAGCTGCTTTTGCGCATTCTTTGCAACCACCTGGAATTCCTCAAGGTTACGGCCAAGCGTCTTCAGGACCATATCGGCATATTCATCCGCGCTTTCGCGCACCAGTCGTGCTTCTTCGTATGCGTTATTGCGCATGGACTCGGTTTCTTCGATGGTTTGTTGGCGCAATGCCTGCAACTCGGTCATCACTTGCTGGCGAATCCGCTCCGCTTCTCCTTGGACGGCCTTCAGCAACTCAGACTCACTCAGCATGATCTCAGCCTGCTGCTTGGCCTCTTGTAACATCTGCTGGGCGCGCCGCTGGGATTCCAGTTGAATTTCCTCTTTCCGACCCAGGATCTGATCGGCCTGCTGGATCTCATCCGGTATGGCCGTCTGGATCTTGTCCAGCAACATGATCAGTTTTTCCTGGTTTACCAGGGAATACGGAAGGAACGGAATAGGGATTCCGTCCATGATGACGCTTTCGAGCCTGTCGAGTAATTTATATAGCGTATTAATGGCGCATCTCCCCTTTCTTTAGGTTACTGCTAACTTGACTTAAAGCTTTTTGTACCGGTTGCGGAACCAGGGATGACACGTTGCCTCCAAGCTTAACCACTTCTTTTACCATACTTGAGGAGAGGAACGTATAGTCCAGTTTCGCCATCACGAAAACCGTTTCCAATTCAGGATACAATGTCTTGTTCATTTGGGACATCTGGAATTCAAACTCAAAGTCGGAAATGGCGCGAAGGCCGCGAATAATGACATTGGCCCGGTGTTTTCGGGCAAACTCCACCGTCAGCCCTTCAAAGGACTCGACAGAAACATTGCTTAAATGCCCGACTGAATCTTCCACCAGGCGCATCCGGTGGGGGATATCAAAAAGACTATCCTTTTGCGGGTTTGCGACCACTGCCATAATAATCCTGTCGAACATCCGGCTGGCACGGGTTACAACATCCACGTGACCCAAGGTCACCGGATCGAAACTTCCCGGGTAAAGTGCAGTTACAGGCACTGCCTATCGTCCTATGCCGTTACTCTATGGGTAGTTTACTATAGCATTCCAGGAATAAACAATATGTAGATTAGCGGATTTTGGAAAGCTGTATCAATTCTTAACTATGCCAGTGGACCCTCAATTTTACTGATTAAACTGATATTCCATCCTCAATTCCTGTAATGCCTTGATAAAGGCATTTTTTTTAAGAGGCTGCTGGTTAAAATCCGCACTGATGATACCCTGAAATTTGCGGCCCAGCCAAAATTCTGGCGAAGTTGGCGTAAGCAACCTCACCAATGCCTTAAACCGTGTTTTATACCGGTCAAAAGCTATGTATTTCTCCTGCTTCTCTTCGCGGGGAAGTAAAATAGGAAATAAAAGGTTATCGATAGCCTGGTTAAACCATGTTGAGCCCGTTATTGGATTGATGCGAATTTGGTTCTCCACAAAAAATCGCAAGTATCGAGAAAAACTGTAAATACGCCTTTTTACCTTTTTTGCATTCTGCTGGATGCCACTGAGTGGCGTGTTACCCTCAATGGCATCAGGCCGTAGATAATCATCGTGGGATAATGTGCCTTGCAGGAAATATAGTAGCGAGAAATTGCTCCGCCGATGATTACATGGCTGACAAGCCAAAATACCATTGGCTGGCTCATCGCGTCCTCCTCTCATGTCAGGACGTGCATGATCAAAAGTGACAGATTGTTTCTTATCAAAATTATTACCGCAATATGCACAAAAAGGAGGGGTTCGACGTGAGGCAAACGCATCCAATAAGACTTCGCGATTATAGGCTTGGCCACTAAACAAAGGTTTTTTCGGAATGAGCAAAGGCAAATAGCCAAAACGGACTATCGATACCACAACCCCAAACTCCCACTAAAAGTATTGGCAATGATTATAGCCAAGTCGGTTGAGGATGAAAATATCCGTAAAGATAAGTAAAGCGTGGCTTTAAAGGCGCTTCATCAGGATATCCATAAACTCGGGCTCGTCTACCCCGATACAGTTGCCGGTATTGATACGGACACCAGGATATTTTTCCATCACCTGCCGGGAAATGTTGGGAATATCCTCATTGAGATGTCCGCCTGGGAACAACAACAGGGGGAGTATTCGGATCTCCGTCTTTCCCATCTGACAAAGCGTTTCCAGCGCTTCATCCAGCAGGGGTGGCATAATTTCCAGAAAGCCAAAAATCACCGCTTCTTGCGGGAGCTGGAGCGATTCGGCAAAGCGAAGCCGCAACCGCTCAAGGGATTCCATTATCACTGGCTGGGCTGCCTTGTTTCGTGTTCCGTGAACCAGGAATACAATCCCGGATTTACTGTGAGACGCTGGGGTCGCTTGTGATGGGTTCATTCACCATTATTCCTTCACCGCCGAGTACATCAAGCTGTTTCCCCTCAACCTTCAGGTAAACCGGTTTCTTCTGCGGCACGGACACCACGGTTTTAGTAACCTGGTTTAACCGTTGAATCATGCTGTTGGAGCCGCCGCCGGTCGTATACGCGCCAGATAGGTCGATATACATTGCTTTGGGCGTCTCCGTTACAGAGAGCAGGCGGGTTCCTTCCGGGATTTCCGTGAAAAAGCCTTCATCCTTCTCATTGTCCTTGGGGCCGTTTAACAGTTCCAACAGGGCATAGGACATTACTTCCTTGCTGTCCTTGGACAGTTCTTCCGGCAAGGATCGCACAACCGGCTCCGTGACAACTTCGCTTCCCCGTTCCTTATTAAAGTAGACCATCACTTTGCCGCTTTTAGCCGCATCAACCAAGTCAGGTCTTACCGGGTCATTGTCATCCGGCTTTGGCTTAAAAATGAACACAGCCGCAATCGTGACCAGCAATATGGCAAATATCAGAACAAGGTTGCGATTGTTTTTCATAACACTCCTGAAGGGTTCAATGCGACAGCATTATTTTATCGCATGCAGGCAGGCTTGACGATGAGAAATATGGGTTCGGTTTCCAATCAGGCAGCCACAAGACGAAAAGAATTTGCAAGCCGGTGGGTTTTGCTTACCCAACGCGCTCCAGCGGAACGACCGTGTTATCGGAAACCATCTGGGCAACCGGGAGCTGCATTCCCATTTCCTGGAAGATAAACTGGAAAACCCAACGGTTGGAGGCTTTCTTGCCATACTTGGCATAGCCTTTCACAAGGGCATCTTCTGCGTTACGGCCAATGCGAATGAGTGCCATTGCCGAAACCGAGCGAACGTTATTGTTATCGGAAACCAGGTTTTTGATTAACTGGGGAACGGCTAAGCTGCCTGCCTTGACCAGCACGTTTTCAATCTCTTCAGAGAAGGCGGCGTCTGCATAAGCCAAAGCTTTGAGTAAATAGTGAATCCCATCCTGGGTTAAAAGCGGATCTTGAGAGGGGCTGGAAGCATTGCTGATGAGTCTGAGTTTTAATGCTTCTAGGCTGAAAGGCGCCTGTCTCATCATTTATTGAAGTCTCCGTCCGAATCTTATTTAAGGGAGTGATAATGCTTGTAATTGTTTATAACGGATTCCAGAACATGGTGCAATGGTGACACGAAGCGGTGAGATAAAGATTTCAGTCATAAAACCCGCTTTTTCTTTACATGAATTAGGGCTTTTTTTATTCACCTTTTTTTACACATCCGTATAAGTGCCGATAGAAAAGGCTTTTTTGATCTCCGATATCCATCATGCGTTCAACCGATATTCATCATTCCAAAATCTCTTGCTCAAACAATTTTTAACTAATCTTTAGATCTTCTTAATTTAAATCACGCCTTTCTCCTCTGGATAGAGGAGGGCCTTTATGGCCATATTTCAACCATTGCACCCGGCAGCACGCTTAAGGCCTTGGCAGCCGAACCATTTTTAACAAAAAGCTCTGCGCAGCCGTGGCTGCCAGCGACAATTCCGAGTTGCATCGATTCATGGCATCCATCAGATATAGCCGAGTAATGGGATACCTTTTGGGCTGTGTATGGTTTTTGATTAACGACAATATGCCTTTTTTCAAATCCCGCCAGCCAACGGTTGGGGATATTGGTAATCAGGTTCCCATAAATATCTGCCGTTTCGATTCTGCCGATAACCCGACCGGACTCGGTGCGGCAGGGCTCGCCGGCCGCCAGTAAAACCAGCCGGGAGAGAGGCAGGGGTTCTCCCAGGGACGATAAAAAGCCCTGAAGCCGATTCTGTATTAATGCGTTAATATAATGCGCGGCAACCGGCGCGTAAATATCCCTGCCATGGAAGGTTTGGCTGGGCTCCGCGGTACTTCTGCAAAGCAAAGGATTCTCTATCGCGTAAGCGCTTGCATCGGGATGTTTTTGCAAAACCCAACTGGCTAGGCCATTATCCGGACAAACAATGGCTTTGCGAACCGCCGGAAAATGAATGAGCAGCTTTTTCTGTTCCGGATTCCCAACATGCGGATCCACCACGCACAAAAAACAGGTCGCTTCAGGAAAAGGGCCGAAAGCCTGGTTCAAGACCCAGGCCGCGTGCCGCACATCTTGAGGCGGTATTTCATTGGCAACGTCAACCAACGTCACATCCCGGCAAAGTGAGAGGATGACGCCTTTCATCACGCCCACAAAGCCGTCGCGGTGGCCAAAGTCCGTCATCACTGCAATCACGGGCCGAGACATTTTTCCTAGCCGAAAGCCTTATTTCTATGGTATCTAAAGTGTAGGATAAACATAGCGAGGTTTGGATGCCCGTAGTCGTTTTATACGGAGATGAGAGCTTTCTGCTGGAGCAGGCGGCAAACCGGTTGCGCCAGCAAGTGGTTAATCCCGCCATGGCCAGCCTGTGCCACCGGGTTTATTCCAGCCCCTCCCTTGCAAAGGTGTTGGAGGCAGTCGGCAGCGTATCCCTGGCGCTGGGTGGGCAAACCCTGGTTGAGATTAAAGATTTTTCGCTTCTTCACCAGGCCTCCAAGGATGCCTTTACCGACGCGCAACTGGATGAACTCAAAGGCCTCTTGGAGGCCGTGGATGACAGTAAAGTCGTGCTGTTTCTCAGCAGCAAGATTGACGGCAAGATCAAGTTTCCCAAGTGGCTGGTGAAGCACCCCAAGTTTCGGGTGGAAAAGTATGAAACCTTCAAGTTTTGGGAGACCGATAAGGCCTCGGAGTTCCTCCAGCAACATGCCCGGCAGAACAATATCCAGCTTCTGCCGGAAGCGGCGGATACCCTGGTTGAACTGATGGGTACGGAACTGCGCCCTTTGGCCAACGAAGTGGACAAACTCTCAATTTATGCGCTTAATCGTCCCATTACCCGGCAGGATGTGTTGCAGCTGAGCAACCATAGCGATAACCTATTTTTGCTGGTCAATAATTGGATCCTCCAGCAAAAACCTGCGGACACGTTTCGGGATCTGAATGAAATCCTGTCGCGCCGCCACCCGATTGAGATATTTGCCACGGTACAAAGCTACTTCAATAATATTTTTCGTGTTATGTGGCTGCATTCCAAGGGGGCCGGCATGGACGCCATTGCCCAGCGCACCGGGCAAAAGCCGTTTACCATTAAAAAGCACCTGACGTCGCCGTTCTCACGCGTCCCTATCCAGCGCTGGGTTAAATTAAAACGCGCCCTGGTGGAGATGGAGTGGAAAACCAAAACCGGCCAAATGGACGGTCACTTGGCACTGGAAGTATTGCTGGGAACCTGACGACAATGAAAACCCTGATTGATTTTGAGCAGCAGCAACCCTTACCCACGCGCTTTTTTACCCAGGCGTTGCAAAACCACTGCATGGTCAATGCCTATATTTTTCGGGGCAAGGATTTTGCCACATCGTACCGGCTTGTTTTAAGGCTGGCGCAAATTATCAACTGTTCGCAACGGCCGAACCCGGCCGCCGCATGCGGCCAGTGCCAGTCCTGCCGATGGATTGAAGACAATGCCCATCCTGGCGTGATGACCGTGAGCAACCTTACTTACCTGCCGGACATTGATCCAGAGACCGGGACATCCAAGACGAAGTCCGGGAAACCCTCCCAGGTTATTAAAGTGGATCAGCTTGATAACCTGCTGAATGAGCTGGCCCTGCATAGTGGCGGTTTCCATCGGATTATCATCCTGACCGGAGCGCAGGAATGCCCGGCCACGGAGCATGACGTCCAGCCTTTCCCGCCGCCGAAGGATTGGCGGCAAACGGAAGGCGTACTGTTTGACTTATTGCCGCTGGACAGGAAGGTTTTTCCGGACAAGCTGGCCAACAAGTTTCTCAAAACCCTGGAAGAACCGCCGCTGGATGTCCTGTTCTTCCTCCTCACCGATTCGGAAGACAAGCTCCTGGATACGATTGTTTCCCGCTGTCAACTGGTGCCGTTTAATACACCGGCCTCCTGTTATACCATCGACCTCTCGCCGATTGAGCGTGAAACATTTGGCACCCTGTTCGCGCCCGGCCACTACGGCGATTTTCTGGCCCAAACGACATTACTCAACCAACTGGTGGCCGATACCGGAATTGACTTACCGGACGTGTTAACCAGGCTCCAGGCCTTTTTGCAGGAACAGTTGGAAACCCACGTCGAGAATGCCGTTAAGTATCAACGAATCAAACGGCTGATTATGCAGGTGGAGCATGCGAAAAATATGATCCGCGACCGGGTGAAGGAAGAACCTGCCCTGGAAGAGATGTTTTTGTCTTTCAGTTTAAGTTAATCCTCTGGTAATCGGATTATCAATTGGTAAAATCTTTTCTTCCCATCTGTCGTGCATTCGCAGCAATCGTTGCATAGGCCTCTTTTAATTTTCCTTCTAATTCCCTTTCATCACGATTGCCGTCATCTAATGCGTACCAAAAATTACTTCCAGGGAGTTCAAAACGATATCTCTTAGGGTTAAAGCTATATCCCCCTCTTACAATTCGCACCTTCCTGTTCATTCCAGGCTGCTCCAAGATGAGGCAGGGATATTGCTTCATCCTGACGCCATCTTGGTAATCAAGGATGTCAGCCGTACCAAAGGTAACCTCAACTCGCCCCATTCCAAAACCATACACAAGCTTGTCTCGTGATGATTGGCTTAGTTTAAACTCATAATCCTGAATCGTATCGGCAAGGAGTGATTAAGCCTGTTTATCACTCGAGTGCATGCCAAACCGTGTGTTAGAGGTACTTTTAGCTGTGGCGTTATTTGGACGAGCCAAGTTTTGGGAAATTGCGGTAATATTCATCTTTTTTCCTTTCACCCTGAAACTAACCATGCCGCAAACGAGCATGTAATTATTCGAAAAACCCTCAAGGAAAAAAATTTACTAAACGAACGCTTGTTCTGCAAAATGCTTGCCGGCAAAGCCTAAATTAACCTACCCGTCTGTCCATTCAATCAGGTATTCCGGGTCAACGGTTGTATTGGCAAGGTCGTCATTCGTTAAAACTGCGGCTTGCGCATAAGGTCGGGTACTAAGCCTGCCGCTATAAAACAGGACAAACGAGACGGATGTTTGCGGCCCATCCGCGTCCGGATCCAGGATGAAGCGCAGGGCGTTGGTGTTATATCGGGGTGGATTGCCGCCAAAGGTTGCATTCGCATCGTACTGAATGAGGGCGCCGCTATGCAGCAGCGCGCAAGGTGTTTCGGCACGACAAACGGCAGTAAACACGGTGCATGGGTTGCCGCCACTGGTACAGGAGCCATAGGCAGGCGTGTTGTTCACTTTCTCTACCTGTAAGGTCTGCGAGCCATTGTTAATGATGCGCATGTAATTGAGGTTGTTAATAATATCCTGTGCAGAGGTATTGGCCGTGGGCACGTTGGTCTTAAGATAGGTTGCATAAGCCTGCACCAGCTCAGCCGCTCCATCCTTGCCCATGTACATCAGCTTATCCTTACCCACGTTATGGGTCAGCATCGGCAGGAGCATGGAAGCCAAAGCGCCCATCAGCGCCAGGGAAACCAGCATTTCTGCCAGGGAAAAGCCTTGCCTGGGTTTGTTTGCCATCTTGCTAAAAATGCGTTTATCTTCCTTCATACGGAGGATATCGGCAATTCCAAAGGATACTTTAGGCCGGAAGGATTAGGGCTTTGCCGTGGTTGCCGGGACTTTTGCCGGGGCCGCAGTATCATCTGCAAAATAGCTGTTGCCCAGTTGTTGCTTCATGCGCTGGATTTCGACACGAGCCATGGTGGCGTAAGGGCTGTTAGGGAAATTCGCCTCGATATAATGATAGAAGTCGAATGCATCATCATATTGCTCTCTGGCTTTGAACAGACGGCCGGCCTCGTAAGCGGGCCTGACCAACAGCGGGCTGGTGGGATATTCGTTAATCAAGTCCAGCAGCTTGAGCTTCAACTCCATCGCCTTGGCCACTTCATCCGGAGAAAACAGGCCACGCGCCGCGCCTTTGTTCGATAGCGGCGTCAGCTCCTGGACAATCGGATCGAGTTGTTTCTGAACCTCGATATCGGCTTTGCTCTTTTTCTTTTTGGATACCGCCATGGCCGGATCAATCGCGGTCAGCATAATCAGCATCATCAAAAAGACGATTAGTAAATTTTGTGCAAGCTGCATCTCACCCATCATTCCTAAAACCCTGTTTAATACATCTATTGTAATCAAGTTTTACCCTACGGCACTCATCTATCCAGAGGAACTGACACTTTAAGCGTAAACCATAGCAGGAACACAAGCAAGGAAACTTACCCGGGTTGGCAATCCATCTCACCTAGACGACTGAATTTATCCAACTCCCCTGACCGGAGGAGGAGCAGTTTCGAAAGTCTGAAAGTCTCTGAGTAAGCGGGAGTTTGACTTTAATAGGCCAGAGTGTAACCTGTTATAATTAACTTACTTTTTCAGGTGAAGATGTTTTAGAGGAATTTTTGAGTTGGCTGTTAACAAGCGAAAACATCCTGTAGACTTCCCTGCGCCTGCGCAAAAAAGCATGCCCGCAGACGATATGGTTGAGGATATGGAGGACGAGGGGTTTAACTTTGATGACGGGAACGACAAGGTTGAGCTTTACGAGGAAGAAGAGGAGGAAACCGAGGATTCCTCTCCAGATGTAAAGGAAGAAACCACGCGTTCGGCCGTTGATGACTCCGTAAAAATTTATCTTCAGCAGATTGGACGGGTGAAACTGTTGAGCGCCGATGAAGAAATTGAACTGGCCAAGCGCATCGCCGAAGGGGATGAGCTTGCCAAGCAGAAACTGGTGCAAGCCAACTTGCGGTTGGTGGTGAGCATTGCTAAAAAGTACATTGGCCGGGGCTTGTCCTTTCTCGACCTGATCCAGGAAGGCAACATGGGGCTGATTCGCGCCGCCGAGAAGTTCGATTATCGCCGGGGCTTCAAATTCTCCACTTACGCAACCTGGTGGATCCAGCAATCCATTACCCGCGGCATTGCGGATAAATCCAGGACGATTCGCCTGCCGGTGCATATGATTGAGACGATTGGCAAACTAAAGCGCGTAACCCGCGAATTAACGGTAGAACTGGGTCGCGCCCCGACCAAAGAGGAACTCGCCCAGCGGGTTGGCATCTCCCTGTCAAAACTACGCCTGGTTCTCAAAGCCACCCAGTCCACCATTAGTATCGAAACCCCATTGCACACCAAGGATGAAGCCTCCCGCATCAGCGACTTCCTGGTGGATGACTCCATCGAGTCGCCGGACAGCCGTGTCTCCAACGAAAGCCTGGTGAGCGAGCTGGATAAAATACTCAACACCCTTCGCCCTCGCGAGCGGGATGTGCTAAAGCTCCGGTTCGGCCTGAATGATGGCAATAAGCGAACGCTGGAAGAAATCGGGCAACTGTTCGGCGTATCCCGCGAACGGGTGCGGCAGATTGAAACCCGTGCCCTTAACAAGCTCCGAAAAATGTGCCGGAATAACCGTAACATCCGCAGCCTGAAAAACTATCTCGCCGGGAACTAACCATTAATTGTTATTTCTGTTATTTAACTTGGCAAGACAAAAGCGTTGAAACCAGGTTAGCTGGCCACTTGTCGATATTCCTTATGTATACTTTTCGAACGAAGTTCAAGCGCCTTGCTCCGCAGGTTTATACTCAGGCTTTCATCTTGGAAGGTTCGCCACAAAACTTGGTGTCTTGTCTTGGCCGTAGGGTAAAGTGCATTAATATTGTCCAGCGTACTCATCACAACCTGTTCGTTACTGTCACCCAGAAGACGATCGACAATCTCAGAACAGCGTAGCTCTTCTTCTGCATTTAGCCTCTTTTTCACCAAGTCTTCCGCTATCAGCTTGCGAATATCAGGTGACTGATCCGCGAGACAAGTTCTCAAAAAGGCAAAGTAAACTTGACGTGTATCGTCATACTTCACATCCAGGTTCTTTAAAATGGCTTTAGTTGCCGTAACGCGTGCTATGGAATCAGCGGCGGTGTTTTTCATTAATTGTTGCAGCACCTTAATCGCATAATCCCGAATAAAGCCTTTTTTAACTTGCTCATAACGGGCCTCATCCGTATCGGCAATTTGCCTTGCCCTTTCCCTTAATTCACGCAATTGTTCCTCAATGGCGTGAATCTCGGCTTCGGAGCGGCCCACGGTTGATATGATGGCCAATAGCCATTTACCTTCTTCGTCTTCGGGCGGCTTTTTATTTACCGCTACCTCAGCCAGAGCTTCTGCAAGAGCCCGTTGAGTAAGAACATAAACGGCATGCTCGCCCTCTGTGGTTTGAAGGATCTGGAGATATAACTGATAATCGGGATGGTGCGGTTCAGCGACAATCGCTTCTACCATAGGCTTGGTATCAATAGATAATTTAGCCAGCATGCGAATGGTTTGTAAACGTAATTCCTTATCCGGTATCTTCGTGACAACTTTCATTAACGCATTACGCGTATAGTGATCTCTGGTTAAAAGCTGAACAAGATGTTGCTGGGTGCTAAGACGGCTGAGTTCTGGCATAAAGTCTGCAACTGAAACCATAACCGCTTCGGACTCCGTTGGGGTTAGTTTGCCAATTATGTTTTCACGTTTCGCAGGATCCTTAAGAAATTTAAGATTGAGTAGCGCAATTTCCCGGGCTTTGGCAGAAGGCTTAGGAGATAACGTATTATCCACTAAGTTTTGGATGAGTGTGTTAACAGCTTCTTGGCTCGTTTCATTCCCTTTGGTAATGTGGCCCCAAAATTCAATTTTCTTTGCAACGGCCTCTTGGACTTCAAAATTGGAATCTGAGATAAGTTCCAGCCCATAACGGAGGAACTCATCAGGCTGTTCCGACAATAAATAATTCAATTCTTCGGCAGCCCAGACTCGATTTTGTTGGATATAACTGCCCAAATGTTTTCCAAAAATCATATGGTCAATGACTTCGCGAATATGATCGACCGTAACGGATTGAGGGCGATAGTAGGGAGAAAAGAAGGAAACCTTAGCATCGGAACGAAATTCTACATCATAATATGTTTTTGCCGCAGCGACAAACAGGTCGGGATCGGTTGATACAGCAGCTTGTTTACCTGCATGCAACCGAACGTCTCGCGGTTGTTGAGGTTGAATTAATGCCCGAAGAAGCCCATTTAGCATTGTTCCTCGTTGAAAATCATCCAAGTTTTTTGCCAAGGCCACCTTCAGCTCCTTAGGCGCTTCCGGAATGATAATCCCTTTACAGATCTCGACTTGCAGCACAGGAGGAAGCAAAGCAAGGTTTTTCGAGATAAAGGTGACTTTTTGTTCCTGATCCAGCTGATGATAAAAGTGAAAAATCATCTGTTCTTCTTCATTCAGAACTTGATGTCGTGGCTCTACGGCAGTTGTTTGGCCAAAATGCACGGTATCTAATCCCAAGGGTGGGAACGAGGCCCTTACGGTTTTGGCATGCACGCCTTGGAAGTGAGAACGAGCAACCGCCGCCGGATTGAAACGGATCTGCATGGGTTTTAATATTCCCTTTTAAGGTTGAGTGGGATAATAAAAACCATCCAGTTTTAAAATTGCGCTATCGATAGGTTGGATTGATATTGGGGCCGCTGCCAACGGATGAAGGCTGGTTTGGGGTGGCGGCCTGTGCAGGCCAAGGGGATGGAATCGGGGAGACGAAACCGGCAATATTGGGCATCGGAAAGTTTATAGCGGCTGCGCTACACAATGCCGCCTGCGCCGGAGCCTTCTTAGCCTAGGTCTTCATTCCCACCGATACCGCAGCATGAAAAACTTATCTCGCTCCGATAATGGAAGGCGATGGAAGTATTAGTGCTTTTTAAACCTGCAATATCAAGGTATTGGGAAAACTAACGCATCTAAACCGAGTTAGCTTGTTTGTTTTCTCGAGACCAAACACGGTGAACTAACCATCCAAAAGCTTTTTGCCTAATAACAGGTAGGATTTCTTGATCATTAACAAAAATTCTGTGCAATTCCGCCTCAAACAGCTCCTCCTCAGGAAAGAAGTGCCAGAGTTTGTCCAACGATTCCCGGGCAACAGGCTCAGCCTTATCGGCTAGAAGACGAGTGACGATCCGCTTGCATTGTGGACTATCGATTGCGTTTAACTGCTTTGTTTTCAGGCTGTCCGGGATGAGTTTCCGAACTTCGGGGGAGGGATCATTCAGGCAATGCTCTACAAAAGCGTAATAAACCTCCCGCGTATCGTCGTATTGCGTGTCCAGGTTAGATAGAATGGTTTTTACCGCAATGGCCCGAGCTTTATCATCTGAGCTTTTATTTTCCACCAATTCTTGCAGCTTGCGCAATGCAAAGTCCTTTAAAAAACCCCGCTGTACAGCTCTGTCACGATCCGTTTCTGTTTCTTCCGGAACACTCAGCTGTAACTCACGCAACTCAGCTTCTAATGCTGCAATATCTGCGGGGGATTGCTGTAATTTATTAAATATAACCACCAGGAATTGGCCTTGAGCAGGCCTGTCGGGTATGTTTGGGGCGAGATGCGATAGCTTGGCTGCCAGAGATTGCTGCATCTGCGGCGATACCGCACCATCCTTACCCTGTAGAATGGCTAACATTGCTGGTTGGTCAGGATCATCACGTCGGTGGATGATTGAATTTGCAAGAATATCACAGGCTGCTTTCGTTGTACTATTTGCCAATTGCCTGATAACCTTTAGCCTGAGCGATCGATCGGGGATGGTTACAGCGATGCTGGCATAGTGTCTCTCCGCTTCAGAAGTTAGCTTGGCTGGCTCCAGCAGGCCAATAAGGTGCTGGAGAGTTCCTTTATGTTTTACCATCGGTATAAATCGAACCAGTGAAGAGATAACGTTCTTAGGTTCGGCCGATGTAATCTGTCTAAGTGCTTGTTCCAACCTGGCTTGGCTGGAAAGATTATCCAATTCCAGCAACGCAGCTTCGTGTACGTCGTTAGAAACACTTGTAGAAGTAGCGAGTGAGACAATCAGATCATCGACCATTTGGAGGCTTTGAGGATCATCTTCAGCAGCAGATTTATAACAGGATAATTCATTTACAACTGCAAGTTGAACGCTTTTTTCAGGATGAGCAGCTAATGCTGAAGCATAGTGATAAAACTTATCCGGGTATGCAGGTAATAAACCTGCAATTTCTTTCACTGCTGCAAGTTGATGTTTTTCAGCAGTCTGGACCTTTTCATCATATACAAGATAATCCAGGATCTCACTCATCTGCGCCAACGTGACATATTGAGGACGGCTCTTGCTTGCAAAGAATACAGATCTTTCCTCAGGCCCAAACCATACTTTTTGTGGTTGCAAATCATAGTAAAGTCTGACTGTTTGTAGATAAAAATCGGGATCCCGAATCAAATTAGCCTTGCTGGCCGTTTTTAACCGCACTTCAAATGGCTGATCAGGAGCGGTCATCACTCTTATAATGCCATCGATATTGTATTGGCCTCGAACTTGGCCCAGATGCTCGGCTAGGGCAACCTTTACTTTCTCATCGGCCATACCGGGCTTTAAAAGCTCCAGGCAAACCTTGGCGGCAATTGTTTTGGGGAGATAGGGAAGTATTCGTTCTATGGATCCAATCTGTAAGCCGAGACCGGGGTGAAATAGTGCGATTACTTTTTCCTCGTCCGGAGTATAGCGGAAAGCCCTTGATATATCCGCACCTTGTCCAAAGTGTACGGTGTCTGCCCCCAAGGGTGGGAACGAGGCTCTTATGGCTTTGGTGTGTGCTGTGCCTTGGATGTGAGAACGAAACATCACGGGATTGAGACGGATCTGCATGGGTATTCATATCCCTTTTAAGGTTGAGTGGGATAATAAAAACCATCCAGTTTTAAAATTGCGCTATCGATAGGTTGGATTGATATTGGGTCCGCTGCCAACGGATGAAGGCTGGTTTGGGGTGGCGGCCTGGGCAGGCCAAGGGGATGGAATCGGGGAGACGAAACCGGCAATATTGGCATCGGAAAGTTTATAGCGGCTGCGCTGCACAATGCCGCCTGCCCCAACGCCCCCTTTGCCAGGGCCTTCATTCCCTCCAATGGCGGTAATCGTCTGATCCGGGTTAACGGATTCGACAATGGCCACGTGGGAAACATCCCCCTGGCCATAGCGGAACAGGACAATATCCCCTGGGGAAGGCATGGGGCTTAACTGGTTGTTATTCCGCCCCCAAAGGTAGATATTGTTCGCCAGGGACTCGTGCCCCCAAGGCGAACCCACCGACCATTTAAGGATAGTGGACACGAAATCCGCGCACCATGCCTGATCCTTCCCCGTGCTGAAGGCGAAGTTAACATAATTCCGGTTAATCCCTTTATCCACCCACAGCTGGGTCCGGGCAATCTCCACAATTTTTTGCCGCAGCGGGTGGTTCATATCGCTTTGCATCGGGATGGAAGGCAAGATAGTCGATCCGGGCGGAAGGGATACGGGCTGGAAAACCTGCGGCGCCTGCTGGTAAATTCGGGAAGGGGCAGGCGGATACTGGCTTGCCGGATAAAACACCTGAGGCGAATGCCGGTAAGACACAGGCGGCGTAACGGCAGGTTGCACGGCCTGCGGCGGATAGCCCGGCAGTGGAGGCATCATGTTGTCAGCAAAAGAAGAGGGTATTTGTGCTGCAAGGGAAAGGGCAAGCCCGGCCAACCCCAATCGAATGTGAATGCCACCCATGTGATTCAACCTCATTTAACGTCCAACACCTTCCATTCCATAGACTGCTATCAGGTAAATAAGTTCTCAAGCGATCCGCAAGATAATTGGGGCAAGAGAAGATCTGCATAATGTTTGTTGGTTGGAGCAGGGCCGTTCCCTCCCTGCACCCTTCCTGAGAATCTCTTTACCCACTCATAAATAATTACGGATCACGGCAGAAGATACTTTTTATTATCGCATTGGGAATGCAAAAAAGACTTGCTATGCCTGGCTTATTTGATTTTTATATAACGCCCGGCACAGCGCAATCTCATCGTAATGGACGTCTCCGCCCAGGTAATCAAATATTGGCCGAAGCCGCTCCGTGCCAAGGGCCTCAAAAGCCTCACAAGCCCTCTCAAACGTGGAAGGCCCCACCCACTCACCGGGTTCGGCGATGCCATTCTCGGCAATGTAATCACAAGCGTACTTGGTTACCGTTGTTGCAGCGCGGCCCGTGCGGTAGACGACATCTTCTATCGACGCGCCATCGGCAAACATGCGAAATGCCTCTTCCATCGTGTCCATTTTGGAGGATCTCCGGCGTTGGGAACGGGAGGGCGGCTCGATCGGTTCCACTTGCCCTGTAAGATTCCCCGCAGCCTCTTCGTAGTCATTGATCACTTCAAGAAACATCGGGCACAGGTCTTCCAGCTTGCGCTGCCCAATGCCTCGGATATTCCTGAATCCGTAAAGCGTGCGGGGTTTATATGCTGCCATTTCCCTCAACGTCACATCGCTAAAGATGATATAGGGCGGGACGTTGCGCTCACGGGCCAGGTTGCGCCGCAGGCCGCGAAGCAGCTCCAGCAGCCGCTTATCAATTCCCTGGAGATCCGGCGCATCGGCATCCGTAATACGCTGACGCCGGCCCCGCTTTTCTTCCTGCTGATCGGACAAGGCCACTTCCCCATCCCCCTTTAACAGCCGAATGCCGGGCTGGGTCAGTTTCAACGAACCGTATTGCGGGTCTTTCTCCAGAAAGCCCTGGTAAACCAGGTCATCAATCCAACGGGTAATGGTGGCGCTCCGATAATCCTTGAGCAGGCCAAAGGTGCTGAGTTGATCGTGCCCGAACCGGATCACTTTTTCGGAATTGGAGCCCTTGAGAACCTGCGCAACCTGGTGACCGCCAAAACGCTCCTTGAGGCGCGCCACGCAGGAGAGGATTTTTTGCGCGATAATTTTGGAATCGTCCTTGACCTGGCATTCACCACGACAATAATCGCACTGCGTACATTGGGCATGGAACGGCTGACCGAAATATTCCACTAAAAAACGATGTCGGCACACGTTGCGCTGGCAATAATTGTACATCTCGTACAGCTTGGCCACGGCCAGCTTTTGCTGTTCGGTTTCTGCCTCGCCCATAATGGTCAACCACTTGGCAACATCCGAGCCGGAGTACAGCAGGATGCACTCCGCATCCAGGCGATCCCGTCCGGCACGGCCCGCCTCCTGCTGGTAATGCTCGATAGATTTCGGCATCCCGGTATGGATGACAAAACGGATGTTCGAGCGGTCAATCCCCATGCCAAAGGCCACGGTAGCCACCACAATATCCACCTGCTCGGACATAAAGGCATCCTGGTTCTTCTGCCGTGTTTCATCCGACAGCCCGGCATGGTATGGCAGGACATTAAGCCCCCTCGCCTGGAGCGAGGCGGCCAGCGCATCTACATCCGCCCGACGGATGCAGTAAATAATGCCGGGCTCTCCCGCGTGGCGGGCCAGTATGGCTTCAATCTGGCGTTGCAGGTTGTCGCGGCGCTGGACACGGTAAAACAGGTTGGGCCGATCGAAGTCGCCCACCATCAGCTTCACATTCTGGAGGTTCAGGGCATTTGCGATATCCTTGCGCACCGGCTCGGTTGCCGTGGCCGTAAAAGCGTGAAAGCCGATACCGGGAAAGCGCTCCCGAAGCCGGCTGAGGTTGCGGTAATCCGGGCGGAAATCGTGCCCCCACTGGCTGACGCAATGGGCTTCATCAATCACAAAATAAGCGATGTCGCACTGTTGCAGGGCATCCATAAACTCGCTGCTGGCAAAGCGCTCCGGGGCAACATACAGGTGCTTGTAATAGCCGGAAACCAGTTTTCGCAGCACGTCATCCTGCTCGGATCGGCCCAGGCTGCTGTTGAGATAACCCGCAGGAATGCCCAGGCCGCACAAGCTGTCCACCTGGTCTTTCATCAGCGAAACCAGGGGAGAAACCACGATGGCCGTTCCCGGCATCATCAGCACGGGGATTTGGTAGCACAAGGACTTCCCACCGCCCGTCGGCAGAATGACGACGGAATCCTGCCGGTTAAGGATGGTGCCGACCGCTTCCTCCTGGATAGGGAAGAACTGATCGTACCCCCAATATTGCTTAAGGAGAGAAATGGCGTCGGTTTTGTTCAACAATGCAGACAAGCAGGATCCCTCTTCAATAAACCTGGAAAACATCCCTTGATCAACGAATGAATATATTATGGAACACTTGGCCCTGAATGTTTAGCCTGAATTACAGCGTTCGGCACACCATAATACAAAGTCCCACCGGCAACGCATACCATGGGCTTGGAGTAGAATAGAAGCGTAGTGATTCGGCGAGATGGAAACGGAATGGCATTCATCAACATTAGCGATCAGTTGGCGCATGAATTGCAGATCAGGGCGGCGCAGGTTAACGCAACGCTTAAGCTGCTGGACGAGGGGGCAACCGTGCCGTTTATCGCACGTTACCGCAAGGAGGCCACGGGTGGGTTGGATGATGCCCAACTGCGTGGGTTGGAGGAGCGGCTGGGCTACCTGCGCGATATGGAGAAGCGCAAGGAAAGCATCCTGGAATCGATTGCTTCTCAGGGCAAGCTCACCCCGGAATTGAAACAGGCCATTATTGATGCGGACAGCAAAGCCCGGCTGGAGGATTTGTATTTACCCTACAAGCCCAAACGCCGAAATAAAGCCCAGATTGCACGGGAAGCCGGGTTAGAGCCGCTAGCGGACCGGATTTTATCCCAACCTGATGTTGCGCCTGAAACCTTGGCCTTAAAGTATATCAACCCGGAGAAGGGTGTGGCGGATGTCCAGGCTGCGCTGGACGGTGCAGCCCAGATCCTGATGGAGCGTTTTTCGGAAGATCCAGACCTGATTGGGCCGCTACGCCAGTTTCTCTGGAATACCGGCATTATCGTGAGCAAGGTGGCCAAGGGCAAGGAAGAAGCAGGGGCCAAATTCTCCGATTATTTCGACTATGACGAGCCCATCAAATCAATCCCTTCGCACCGGGCGCTGGCCCTTTTCCGTGGCCGCAACGAAGGCGTCCTGAAATTCGGGCTGGTACTGGCCTTGGATAAAACTGAAGCCGCTGAGCTGGCCAGCAACATGGCAGGGCGGATTGCCCGCCATTTCAGGCTGCGGCTTGAGAACAAGCCCGCGGATACCTGGTTGCAAAGTGTCGTTGCCCAAACATGGAAAACGAAAATAGAGCCTCACCTGGAAACCGAGCTGATAGCCCATCTTAAGGAGCAGGCTGAGACAGAAGCCATCCATGTGTTTGCCCGCAACCTTCGCGATTTGCTGATGGCCTCCCCAGCCGGCGCACGCGTGACCTTGGGGCTGGATCCGGGATTGCGGACGGGCGTGAAGGTGGCCGTGGTGGATGCAACCGGCAAGGTGGTGGATACCGGTGTTATTTATCCCCACGCCCCCCAGAATGAGTGGGATAAATCGCTGGAGAAGCTGGCTGCCCTGGCAGGCAAGCACCAGGTTTCCCTGGTTGCCATTGGGAACGGGACGGGCTCGCGAGAAACCGAGCGACTTACCCAGGAACTTATCAAGCGCCATCCGGAGCTGAAGCTCCAGAAAGTGATGGTATCCGAAGCCGGGGCCTCGGTTTATTCCGCATCCGCCCTGGCGGCTAAGGAATTACCGGCGCTGGATGTCTCCTTGCGCGGCGCTGTCTCCATTGCCCGGCGGTTGCAGGATCCGCTGGCGGAACTGGTCAAGATCGAATCCAAGGCCATTGGCGTAGGGCAATACCAGCACGATGTGAACCAGGGCCAGCTTGGCAAGATGCTGGACACCGTGGTGGAGGATTGCGTCAATGCCGTCGGCGTGGATCTGAACATGGCGTCGCCTGCGCTTCTGTCCTATGTCTCCGGGTTATCCGCAACGCTGGCGAATAACATCGTGGCCTATCGCGATCAGCACGGCGCGTTTCCGAACCGGGATACGCTGAAAAAAGTGCCCAAGCTGGGGCCAAAAGCCTTTGAGCAATGCGCCGGATTTTTACGCATCAATGGCGGAACAAACCCGCTGGACGCATCCGCAGTCCATCCGGAGGCCTACCCTGTGGTTCAGCGTATCCTGCGGGCCACCGGCCGGGATATCCAACACGTTATTGGAGAAACGGCATTTCTTCGAGGCCTGGATCCCCGAGATTTTACGGACGCCCAATTTGGGCTGCCGACCGTCCAGGATATCCTGGCGGAACTGGAGAAGCCCGGCCGCGACCCCCGGCCGGAGTTTAAAACAGCCACATTTAAAGAGGGTGTTGAAGAGATCAAGGATCTGAAGCCGGGCATGTTGCTGGAAGGCGTTGTGACGAACATCACCAATTTCGGCGCCTTTGTGGATATCGGCATCCACCAGGACGGGTTGGTGCATATTTCCATGATGGCGGATCGCTTTGTGAAGGATCCGCATACTGTTGTTAAAAACGGGCAAGTCGTCAAGGTAAAGGTGTTGGAAGTGGATATTCCCCGCAAACGCATCTCGCTCACCATGCGGCTGGCAGACTAGCCGTCTTTCCAGTCCTTGTATGCTATCGCCCGATTGCCGGGTTAATTCGCCATGGCGTGGCAGTACAATAAAAGCACTGAACCAAAAGGGTTAATTGACGATGGCCATGCAGCCGCAACTGGAAACGGTCTTTTCCGCGGATCCTTTCGATAGTGCAAAATCCGCCCAGCTTCGGTATGTAACCGATGACAGGCCCGGTATAACCCGCAGGCGCAGGGCCGGGAAATTCCTGTATTACGCTCCCGACGGGAAGCGAATTACGGATCCGACTGAGATTGAACGCATCAATAAAATCGGCATCCCTCCGGCTTACCGCGAGGTGTGGATCTGTCCCGATCCCAACGGGCATTTGCAGGCAACCGGCCGCGATGCGCGGGGTCGCAAGCAGTACCGATACCATGCGCGCTGGCAGGAGGTACGCGGCGAAAACAAGTTTGGACAGATGCTGGCCTTTGGCGCCATGTTGCCGGATATCCGCCAGAAGATTGAAAAAGACTTGAAAGGCTCCGGGCTGCCGCGCCACAAGGTAATGGCCGCTGTCGTCAAACTGCTGGATACGACCCACATACGCATTGGGAACGACCAGTACGCCAAGGAAAACCAATCTTACGGCCTTACGACCATCCGCAAAAAGCACGTCCAGGTGCAGGGCGCAAACATTCGCTTCGAGTTTAAGGGGAAAAGCGGCCAGGACTGGGAAATTGACCTGACCGACAAACGCCTTGCCGATATCGTACGCCGCTGCGAATCCCTTCCCGGATACGAGCTGTTCAAATATCTCGATGAGGAAGGCAATGTCCAGGATGTGACCTCGAATGATGTAAACGCGTATTTAAAGGAAATCACGGGATTCGACATCACCGCCAAGTATTTCCGGACCTGGGCGGGCACCGTCCACGCCGCCATGGCCTTGCAGCACTTCGAACCGGTGGATTCCGTTGCCAAGGCCCGCAAGAATATTGTGCAGGCCGTCAAGCAAGTGGCGGGCTATCTTGGCAACACACCGGCCATTTGCCGCAAGAGCTATATCCATCCCTACATACTCAATGCTTACCTGGACTGTAAATTCCACGACTGCTGGCAAACCGAGTTGGGCAAGTCGCGCCTGAACCCGCGCGACGGCTTAAGCTGTGAAGAACTGGCAGTCCTTGCGCTACTACAGCAGGCAATCGAGCAGGACAACCTACCACCCTAATCCATTCTTGCCTGTGTAAGATATCGCCCACCTGGGCAAGGTTCCGTTAAGGGTTATTCAGCTATAAATAGTGTATTGCCTTATAGGCACTATTTATTGCTTGAAATGGTTTGAGTCACTTTTGATATTGCCAAAACAGAGTCTGGATCGGTATGGTTTCTGAACGACAGTTGTCAGGTCCCGGTGATGCTGTGGATCCAGGCATGTTTATAAAGCACACCCGCCTCTTTGCCGCTGCGATAGTGGATATGGATGGGCGCATCCTTGCCATGAACGACCGCTTCTCTATTCTCACGGGCTGTTCCACAGCAGCCGCTTCCAAACGTTTATTTCAAACCCTGCTAATCAACGAAGACAAGGCTATGTGGGATCATGCACTGGCTACGGCGCAGGTTGAGGGGTATTGCAACGCCCTACCCATCCGGCTTGTCGATTCCAATGGACGCATAACGCCGGTGCTGGTCTCCTTGGAAACCCTTGCCGAGAACCCGGCTTGCTTTAGGATAGCCCTGATGGACAACTCGGCTCAGCATACCGAACTCCAGTCCTATCAGGAGCGTGAGCAACGCTACCTTGCCATACTCAACGGGGCCAACGATGGGTTATGGGACGCGGATCTGGCGACGGGAAAGACCTACTGGAACGACCGGTTTTACGACATTATTGGGCTCACCCGCAAAGAGATGACGCCAACCCGCGAAACGGTGTTTGAACGGATTCACCCGGAAGACCGGCCTCGGGTTGAGCAGGCCCTTCAAGCCCATTTTGTGCAAAAAGCCCCTTATGACATCGTCTTTCGGATTCGCCACCGATCCGGTCAGTATCGCACGATTCATTCGCGCGGCAAGGCGGTTCGGAATGAAGACGGGCAACCTGTACGGATGTCGGGCGCGGTAACGGACATCACGAATGAGGCGATCCGGGAGTCGAATCTGGCACGGCTTTTTAACACCAGCCTTATTGGGATCACCTTTTCCGATTACCACGGGAATATCCTGGACGCGAACGAAGCTTTCCTTCGGATGGTTGGGTATACCCGGCAGGAAATGCTGCAAGGCGACATTCAATGGCGGCATCTCACCCCGCCGGAATATCTGGAGCGAGATGAGCAGGCCGCATTGGAACTGGCACAGCACGGTTATTGTACCCCGTTTGAAAAGCAGAATATTCGCAAGGACGGCACCCGCGTTGACATCCTCATTGGGAAAACCCTGCTGGAAGGAACCGACGATCAATATGTCTGCTTTATTGTGGATATTTCCGAGCAGAAGCGGATGCAACTTCAACTGCAATCGGCAACCGAACGGTTCCAGAACCTGTATGAATGGGAGCGGCGCTGCCGATACGTGACCCAATCCATCCGGGAAATGGATGACGACAGGGTGTATTCCAGGTTTGTTACCGAAATGGGGAGGATTCTGGATGTGGATCGCTGCCTGATTATCCAGTACGAGGATCAGGTCAAGTTCCCCATTCAGTTCGAATACCGCAAAAACGCGGAAGACCCGAGCTATATCGGCGTGGTTCCGGAAGGAGAGTGTCCCTTTCTCAAGCAGTACGACTACAAACAGGCTGTCTTTATTGTGGATACCCTGGAGTATCGTGGCTCCGTGAGTGATTATTGGATTGACTTCTTTATTGCCCAGAAGATCCGCGGCTTTATCGGTGTCCCCATCCGTTACGGCCGGCAGGACTTGTGTACGGTAATGATTCATTGTGACAACCCACGCATTTGGAGCGAGCATGAAGTGGCGTTTGTCTCCAATGTCAGCGATCAGCTGGCGATAACGCTGTACCAAAACAAGGTGCGCAAGGAGCTGGAGAAAACCTCCCGGCTCAAGTCGCATTTCCTTTCCACCATGTCCCACGAGCTGCGAAACCCGTTGAACAGCGTTATTGGTTACAGCGATATGATGCTGAAGGCCATGGGCGGCCCCTTGAATGTAAAGCAGACAACGTACGTAAACAATATCAACGGCAGTGCGAAGCATCTGCTCAACATTATCAACGATATCCTGGACATCAGTAAAATTGAGGCCGGCAAGGTGGATTTAATCTACGAGGATCTGGAATGGCGGCCTTTTTTGCACGAGCTGGTCGGGTTTATACGGGAGCGGGCGGATCGCAAGGGGATTGGCATTGTGATTGACGTCGCGCCGCAAACCCATTTCATCCGCGCGGACGGCACGCGCCTGAAGCAAATCCTGATTAACCTGCTGTCCAACGCCGTTAAGTTTAACCGTGAGCAGGGCCGTGTCTATATTCGCGTGGCCCATACAGACGACCGGGAATGGGTGATCCTGCAAGTAGAGGATACCGGCATTGGGATTGACGAAAAAGATCTTCCCAATTTGTTTACCGAGTTTTACCAGGTGGATAACAGCTATTCACGCCATCAGGAAGGAACCGGCCTGGGCCTGAACCTGACACGCAAGCTGGTTGAACTCCATGGCGGGACGATTACCGTTGCCAGCACGGTTGGGAAAGGGACACGCTTTGAAATCCGGCTGCCCGCAGCCGGATTATTGCAGTCCGAGAGCGAGATGGCATAAGAAGGCATTCGCCGCTATCGGTATTTCCCTGTTTTCATTACAATCATGTCGTGATACAGCAGGATCTATTTCTGATTGCCCTTGGGCTTGTCATCGGCGCTTACTCCGGCATGCTGGGGGTTGGTGGCGGCCTGCTCATGGTTCCCGCGCTTATTTTCCTGCCGGGCCTCCTAGGGCTCAAAGCCTATTCCATACAAACGGCAACCGGCATTTCCATTGCGCAAAGCGTTGTGGGGGGCGCATCCGGCCTGGCGGCGCATTATTTCAAGGGCATGGTTCGGTTGGGGCTGGTGGCGCCATTGGTTACAGGCAGTATTGTGGGCGGCTTTATGGGCGGATACATGTCCGGGTATCTTGCGGATTGGGTCATCTATGCCCTGTTTGCGGCCTTGATGATGGCCGTCCTGGTGCTGTCCTTCTTTCATCCCAAAACGGATTATCCAGATGATGTTAACCAGCCTCATCGTCTTAAATGG
>CALAJO010000005.1 GCA_937922745.1 uncultured cyanobacterium | reverse complement strand
CCGAGGTACCCGGCCAGGGTAAGCAAGCCCAGCAGGCCTGTCATCATCTTGAGGGCAGATAAGGCCCACCGTAGCAGGCGGGCTTGGCTAAAGAAAGCCATCATTCAGCTCATCCAATCCAACTCCCCTTATTGTAGACGGGAATGAAAGAAAGGCAACTGCCTGCATATTTCGGATTGTCGGGATATGGATCGAATTGTCTTGGGAACGCGAGGTGTATTGGACGGCTGAAATGTAAACAGGGAGCCGGTTTTGTCGTTTCCTGCGAAACAAACCTCGATCTGTGGTTACAGGCTTGCTGGTGGGGACAAACCGGGCGTCTCGGCAGGCTCTACCATATTAGAGGTGGGCGGTGGATACTGCGAGGGCAGGGCCGCTTCATCGGGTTGGGTGTAAACAGGGTGACGCGTCACGGGGACAATCAGGTTGCGGATGATGCGCTGCTGGCGATACTCCGGAACGGTCATTTCCTGTGAGGCGGCGCGCATGCGCTCATCCTGCATGGCTTCCAGCTCCGCCCACTTCCGATCGCGCATGCGTTCGATGCGGTTACGCAGGTTAGTCAGCTTGCGAAACTCGTCCATCCATCGGGCATCGTCCCAATCTTCCGGCAAATGCTGTTCCAGCCGAAGTTCAAAGCGTTTTAAGCGCTCCAGTCGCCAGCCATCAAAGACGATCTCCTCGGCCAGGACTTCCTCCATCCCGTTTGCCGGGGCCAGCGTGCCCCACTGCTTTGCCCGAAAGGCCGCATATTCCTTTGGATCCTCCCACGGCAGCAAACGCGGGCTATTGCCGCCATGCTTGATGGCGTTAAAGCTCACCGTCTCCTTCCCCGACTGGGAGGTCGGCCCCGGACTCGATTTCTTCTGCTTTTTCTGAGACTTTTTCTTGCTTTTTCCCATGATCTCAACTCCTACGATTATTAACCCCTTACACAATATTTGTTATATAAATTATATATTATATTAGCCCGCTTGTAAAGCCCTAGCCCTTGCAGAGAAAGAACATGCGCGATGTTATGGGGCGATGACGCTTTAAAACCTCAAAACAAGAAGTCCATCATGCAAATTTCCCTCCAGAGCCCCATCCTAAGATCCCTCCTGTTGGCGCTTTGGGTACGCTGAAACGCAATAGCGTATTATGTGTCGGCCAGAGGATGGCTGGGTTCAATTTCTTCCCCAGTTGAATAGGGGCCAAGCTGCCATATCCTGACCCTATTGGTATGGCTGAAATCAAACCTCGGAAACCTAACCGACGGGGTTATAATGTTTAATCCAGTCCGATAAATTTCGCTAAAGTCGGGCCTATTGTGCCGGCCATTCCAGTGTCTGGATTTTCGCGGCTCTTTCTTGCTGCTTCCCTGATTTCTTCGATTGAAGTAGTTTTGGGATCCTCAAACCCCAAATCAAATGCCAGCGCTTCGTGAATGTGACCCGGCAATTTTCCTTTCTCACGAAAATCCCTAGCCAACACTTCAGCTTTGCCTATGAATAATAATTGCGTAACCTCTGGGTCTTCAACGGCGAGTTTTTGGGATAGGGTATTTGATTTGCCTTGCAGCAATTCGATGATCATTTGCTCAAACGTGTCATGTATTGTTGGACGGATGCGTTGGTCAGGTTGCTGGCTGGCAAACTTCGGGCCTTTTAACGCGATGCCGTAGCGGCCTGAAAAAGCTGGGGTAACACTTCCTATGTTCATATCGGTACTCCTTTGCAATGTCGAACCTGCTTAATAAAAATCGCTGAATACAAATAGTTGCTCATATTCTACTGCGCTGATGAGGAACTGATAAACTGGGATGACTGAGGCAGTGGGTTTTTTTTCCCGAAGGCGAATAGAAAGCCCCTCCAGGAGGATCTGCGGAGCGGGGTTTCGATGGACCGGTAAGACAGATGGGCCAGGAATAATGTGAGTGGAATAACCGTGAAATAAGTGAGTGCTGTGCAGAGTGCGACAGAAGCCGTCCAGGTGGCGGGAAGCCAATGGCTGAAAAGTGAAAACGTTAAAAATATGATGGCGGGATGAAGCATGTAAACACTGTAGGAAATGCGTCCCAGCCACTTTAAAGTGGGCCCTTCCAGCGCATTGTTCAGCTTTTTGTGTAACGCAAAATTCGCGATTAAAAAAGCGGACATGGCCATAAACAAGAAGTCCAACCAACCGGGGATGGCTGGCAACAAGAAAAATAAAATCCAGCAACCGACCAGGAATAATATTGCGGGGCGGGAAGTTAAAAATGGAAACAGTTTTGTTTTCTGTACAACAACCCGATTCTTGAGGGTATAGCCGACAACGCCTGCCAGGGATCCCAAGAATAACGGATAAAACGGAATCTTTCGGATGAGGCCGGAGGTTTGGAAAAGATGGTAATAGTGGCCGGCAAGATAGAGCGTAAATAAAGCCAGCCCAAGGAGCAATACGGGCTGAATCCGTTTAAGCCCCACTTTGGAGAGAACAAGCGGATAAAGCATATAAAAATACCACTCGTATTGCAAGGACCACGCCTGGTTTGCCGCGAGAATCGGCGAAAGAACAATGGAAGCCGT
This sequence comes from uncultured cyanobacterium, assembly GCA_937922745.1. Classification (GTDB taxonomy): domain Bacteria; phylum Cyanobacteriota; class Vampirovibrionia; order Vampirovibrionales; family JAGQHJ01; genus CALAJO01. The sequence goes on along the minus strand of CALAJO010000005.1, from coordinate 64,400 downwards.
ATGCTGTAAAAAAGCCAGGTACAGCAGGCTTTTTACAGGCCAATCCGCATCGAATGCCGGGATAAATTGGGCATAATAGGGGTGGAACGGGAAAATGGGGGCAATTGCGGGAAACAGCACAAAGGCGATTAGGAATACGGCAAAATAGAGTGGTACAATACGCTTAAACCGATGGGTATAAAAGCGCTTTAAGTTGATTTTACCATTGTGCCCAAGCTCTTGGGCCAGCAGATACGTAATTAAAAAACCGCTTAAAATAAAAAAGGTCACTACGGCATAATGCCCAAAATGCCTGAACATGTTGCCAAGTATCCCGGCATCATAGAAAATGGGCAAAGCCTAGAAGGGACCGGGAGCGTTCCAGGTGATGCACAACCACCATCAGCGCCGCTATTCCCCGAATCGCGTCTAGGTTGGGCAAGTAGGGAGTGTTCGACTCCTGTTTCAAGGTCGGGTTCAACACAGTCTCTTCCAGAGGGCAACCGCACAGATCTGATTTTATCGCCAATGGCTGGAAAGGCCAATAACCACGTTTTCCCTGATTGCCGTGTGTTTTGGCGCCGTCCAGCTCTCACATATCCGTCCTGCCTTATTAATACCATTGGGACGCTTCGACATGAGATTGGCCATTTTGTGGATGATATGGGAAGGGTCTTAACGCCTGATAAACAGTTGTTCTCAGAGCAAGAGGGCTTTAGGCAAGCCGTGATGAAGGATGTGAAAAATATTTACGAGAAAAAGCTTTTACCAATTGGCTATCAAGCCTATTCCGGATCGTATCACAGTTTGGGTAAAGGGCATAGCTGGCCAATGCAAGACAAAATTACACCGTTTTATTTTATTCCCAAATTCGATGAGGATAAACGCTCGAGGAAAGAGGCCTTTGCTGAAGTTTTTGGCGCGCTCCACGGCGGCGGGGCCTGGCTGGATAGTGAATTCATCAGAGAAACGCTTTTTCCGCACGCGGCACAACATATTAAACAGAAGGTTCTACCTGTAATCCAAGCGCATTATGCCAAGGCTGCTTAGGGCTGAGTTATTACGTTATCTCCTTATTTATAAAGTTATAATATAAAATTTAACAAACAATTGTGGAAAATGGGGTTCGCTGATACGATGCCAAATAGCCCCATTTTAACCGGATTGCCTGAAGTTAAACGGTGGGGCAACGGAATCACATTGTAAGAGAGAAAGCGTGAATCACGATGAAGCATCCCTTGGTTTTGGCGTTCCTTCTGGCGAGCTTGTCGGTAACGGCAATGGCTTGGGCCAAGCAGATTGTATTTGTGGGCTCCGTGGATGGGGCTCGGATTTATGTGGACCTGGATACGCTGAAAGAAGATGACGACGGCATCCGCACCTACGATGAAATCCAGGAGAATGTGGGCGGTATTTACGGCAAAGATATACCGGATGCCAATTCCGCCATTGTGGAACACGGGATTGATTGCAAGGCAAAAAAATCCATCCAGCTAAACCTGACGATATACGATCGCCAAGGCGAGTTGTTGCTTGATGCCGATGCCGACGAAAATGAAACGTTCGAGCCTATTGTAGACGGCAGCATCCTGGCCAAGGAAGCGGAGTACGTCTGCGAGTAACCACCTGCCCCAAAATTACGCTAAACAGAAGGATTGCAAGATGAACTGGATATTAAAACACACGCTGCCCGGCCTGATTTTGGTACTGGGCTTTACGGCAAACGATACGGTGTCGGCTGTCGCGCCCGGCGCAAAGCCTGCCGCGCAAACGGCCAAAGCCGCCAAACCCACGGAAGATGAAATGGTGCTAAAGATTGCCGAGTTTGCCAGAACCAGGATTACGATGGCCAAGCTTCCGGATGGCTCCTTTGTTCCGCCGGAAACCGCAGCGGAAAAGGCCAAGCCGATTTTACCCTTGCCGGTCTTAAAACAGGTTGTTAACACGGGCATCTATTCCGAAATGAGGAACGCTTGCGGCCTGGACTGGAAGACCGGCTTCCTTGGCATGATGGACAAGGAGCGCAGCAAGAAAACATGGAGCCAGAAGCAACTGGCTTACATGGGGCTGCTCCACGGCGTTTCCATGGGCATGAGCAGCGAGGCCCTGAAGCAGCGGGGAGGCTGCACCCCACAGATGAAGGCGGCTTTAGCCAAGTCCCAGTAATTGATGGCTTTTGTGTTCGTTGTCTCTGCTAGACTGTTGTTTAGCAAAGCACGAGCAGGTAAACCATGAAAATCTGGGTGGACGCGGATGCATGTCCCGGTGTTATTAAGGATATCGTTGTAAAGGCGGCGCATAAACGGGTCGTCCAAACGGTATTTGTGGCGAATAAGGCCATCTTTGTGCCGCAATCGGAGTGCGTGTCCCTGGTTCACGTGGCGCAGGGCTCGGATGTTGCGGATCGGTATATTGCCGACAACGCCATCCCGGGCGACTTGGTGATTACGCAGGATATTCCGCTGGCCGCCATATTGGTTCCCAAGGGCGTCACCGTGATTAGCGTGCATGGCACGCTGTTTACCGAAGCGAATATCGGCGAGCGGTTGTCGATTCGCAACTTTATGACGGATCTGCGAGGCGCGGGCGTGCAGACGGGTGGCCCCAAGCCCTTTGGCGACAAGGACAAGCAACAGTTTGCCAATGCCTTCGACCGGGAACTGACCCGGCTATTGAAAAGCCAGTCATAAACAAGGAGCTGGCCGACAGCCAGCTCCTAAAAGGCTTGTTTATTCCCAGAGTTAAATATCGCGGGAATATAAAGGGGTTTCGCGCCGTGCGCTGGGGTCTTCCAGTCGCACGTCAATGTTATCCGCGCCGTTGGAGCGGAAGAGATCGCGCACTTCCTGAACTTCTTCCTTATCCACATGCGCCACCACCAGGATGTTGCCTTCGTTTTTCAGGCTTTCCTCGTAGTGCTTGGCTTCATGCTCCGGTATGCCGGCGCCGATGAGTGCGCCAATCAGCCCGCCGGTAGAGGTGCCTACCGCACCACCGGTTAGTGCGCCCACGATGGGCCCTGCAACCAGCAGCCCCGCCCCTGGAATCAAGACGCTGCCGGCCATGGTAAGGCCGCCAATGAGCCCGCCCAGCAAGCCGCCGGTTAATGCCCCAGTTGCAGCCCCTTCCGGCAACTTGGACGATTTGGACAACTCCGGATAGCGCTCCCGGGTTTTATCCGACATCATCATGCTGACGTCGGTATCGCCAAAGCCTCTGTCTTCCAGTCGGGAAAGCAATTTCTCGACATCCCGATCCGAATGGAAAATACCACAAACGATTTTACGACTTGGATCATCCCAAACCATGGTTTATCTCCTCTTTTTCTAATTTCATACTATCCGCAAAGGTAAATTTAATGCTGGCTTTTGCTATCCTGGCCTTCGCCCATCTTTTCGGCAGCGGTCTGATCCTCTGCAATGGGATGTTTGCCAACATAGTTTTTCTCATCACGGGTGCCGGTGTAGGGGTCGGTGTCGCTGTTTTCAACGCTAACAGGCTTTTCGGCATACTCTTCCGTCTGCTCGCTGCCCACAACCGGCTTATCAACCGGGGCTTCGCCCGTGGTTTGATTATCCGATCTAGAGCAGGCGCTCAGGCCAGCCAGGCTGAGGCACAAAACGGAGAGGACGGCCATATTTTTAAAGTTCATCATGTTCGATATCAATTCCTTACGACGCACAATACTGTAACTGCCACTATAGCAGTTGTTCATACGGCTCAGTATTCGACAGGTGGTTAGAACTTTGTATTTTCGCAGGCGGATATATTTAATGCGCGGGAAACAAGCGTATAATTGGCGCCTATTCTCATAATTAAGGGCGGAGCGGGAAAGATGTGGTTCGCAATGGCATTTTGCCTGCTTCTGCGCGCTTTATGCCGCCGGAATAGTTTTAGAATAATTAATCATTGAAGAATTAATTGGAATTGACCAGCGGCAAGGAAAATTTAACGGTTGTGCCCACATCCTTTTTGCTGCTGATTTGAATGGCGCCCTGATGCAACTCCACCAGATGCTTGGCAATTGCGGCCCCTAAGCCGGAACCTTCGCGCTTGCGGGAAAATGAGGGATCGACCTGGAAAAACGGATTAAAAATCTCTGGGAGCATCTCTTCGCTAATCCCAATCCCGGAGTCGCTCACGTCGACCATCAGCCATTGCTTGTTCTCGGATTGGGAAATACTAACTTTGACCCAGCCATTTGGCTTGTTGTATTTAATGGCGTTAGTCATGAGATTAATAAGTATCTGCTTAAACCGTCTTCGGTCTGCGGAGATTTTGTCCACTTCCGGCTCAATCCGGTAAACCAGGTGTACCTCATACCTGGAGGCCAGCTCCTGCACCAGGGCATTGACTTCATCCAGCACCGCACCGACTTCGAAATCCTCATAGTATAAAGTCAGCTTGCCTTCCTGGATCTTGGTGATGTCCAGCATATCCTGCAACAACTCGTGCAGGTGTTTGGAGCTGTCGACAATATTATTCATATAAACCTGCTGTTTCTCACTCAGTGGGCCGGCCATCTCGCTTTTAATCATTTCCGCAAAGCCTAGAATATGGTTCATCGGGGTAAACGTCTCGTGGCACATATTCGCCAGGAACTGATCCTTGCGTTTATTGGCCAGTTCCGCCGCCTCCTTGGCTTCATCCGCTTTGGCCTTTTCAACCAACAATTCCCGGGTCCTCTGCTCCACCAGCAGTTCCAGGTTTTCATTCATATATTTCAATCTTTCCTCCGCGCGGCGCCGTTCCGTCAAATCCCGCGTGACCTTGGAAAAACCCAGGAGTTGTCCTGACTCATCCTCGATGGAGGTGATCACCACATTCGCCCAGAAGCGGCTGCCGTCCTTGCGAACACGCCAGCCTTCCTCTTCGTATTTTCCTTCGTTCCGGGCAACCTGCAATTCATATTGAGGATAATTAATCTGCTGCGACTCGGGAGTATAGAACAGTGAAAAATGCTTCCCGATAATCTCATCGGAGGAATACCCCTTAAGGCGTTCCGCACCCTTGTTCCACGTTACGATTTTGCCGTCCGTATCCAGCATGTAAATGGCATAATCCCTTACGCTATCCACTAAGAGCCGAAAACGCTGCTCGGAGAGTTGAAGGGCAATATCTGCCTGGCGTTTCTGCGTCAGGTCGCGGGTGACCTTGGTAAAGCCGATTAAATCCCTTTGGCTGTTATAAATGGCGGTAATGGTAACATTGGCCCAAAAGGGAGAGCCATCCTTGCGAATCCGCCAGCCTTCCTCCTGGTATTGCCCTTGCGCTTTGACAATTTGAAGCTCGTTTGCCGGATGGTTGCGATTCAGGTCTTCCTGGGTATAGAAAATTGAAAAGTGCTTGCCGATAATTTCCTTCTCGCTGTAGCCTTTCAGTCTTTCCGCACCGGCATTCCAGGTCATAATATGGCCGTTAGGGTCCAGCATAAAGATGGCGTACTCCTTGACGGTTTCCACCAGCATCCTGAAGCGCTCTTCGGAATGGCGCAATGCCTCTTCCGTTGCCCGTCGATCCGATAAATCACGGGTAATTTTGGAAAAGCCGATAACATCACCCTTTGTGTTCTTGATTGCCGTGATAATGACATCGGCCCAAAAGAGTTTGCCATCCTTGCGAACCCGATAGCCTTCGTCTTCCACCCGGCCCTCCGTGCGAGCCCGGTCTAGCAGCTTGTAGGGCTTCCCGGCGGCAAGGTCTTCCGGGCGATAAAACACCGTGAATGACTTCTCCAGGATCTCATCCTGGGAGTAGCCTTTAATGGCCTCCGCCCCAGTGTTCCAGGTTTTAACCAACCCATCGGCATCCAGCAGGAAGATGGCATAATCCTTTATGCTCTCCACCAATAACCGATAGTCTTCTCTTGCTTCCCTGACGTCTTCCTGCGCCTGGATTAACTTCAGTGTCAGATGTTTTTCATCCGAATGGTACTGTGTAATTGCAATGGCCCTCGATGAATTAGGTTCTACTTTCTATTGTAAGCAAAACCCGGTCTTTATTATCATCAACAGGATGTGGATTACCGAGTTGGGTAGAGAAATACAGCCACCCTAACCAGGATGGCTGCAGTAATAACAGGAATGGGAAAGTAATATAAGTTTATTTTTGAACCCAGTTATCGCCCTCTTTCTCGTACTTTCGCTTTACGGCAGACCAGGCGACTTTGTGGGACACCTCTTCGCGAGAGTCGTCTCCCCGACGATCATCCGGATCCTTGTATTCGTCCCAGGCATGGTTAAAGGCTTCCTTATAAATTTCCTGGGCATGCCGGGGCAAATGGTCTTTAACCCGATCCGGTAATTCGGTAATGCGCTGATAGGGCATTGTCATCACCTCCGAGAGGATGTGTTGCTATGATTGTGCAAGGCTTTCCTCGGTATCTGAAGTTTTTAAACTGGCTTTCGAGCGAGCCTCGCCCCCTTTGCGTCCAATTTCCTGGTAAAATTCCGGGCCATATTTTTGTTTCACCACTTCACCGCCTTTTTGTCCCATTGCCACATAGCCTTGGTGACCCAGGGCCTCCTTGCGGGAAGTGCCGCCTTTTTTACCAATGCTTTTGTAGAAATCAGCGCCATGGGTTTGGGCTGTTTTTTTACCGCCTTTACGCCCAGCTTCTGCCACGGTCATCTTTTGCTTGGAATTTTGATCTGGATTATTGCGCTTTTGAGCCACGATACATCTCCCTTCTCTTCAGAAATAGTGTGGGTTTTTCTCTTACTATCAACTTGTTACGCTATTCTAATGTCAAAACCCATTCCTGACATTCGCTAACATGGCCACTACGATAGAGGGATTCGGTGAGGTGGCTCCAAGATCATAAAAATATTGGAGTGGCGATAGTGATTTGTAAAATGTTTGCTGGATGCGCAAGGGGTGTTCTTGCTCGCTTTTGCCAGTCGCAGAGGCGGGAGCCTTATTGCTTTAAGATAAGTCTGGCAGCTTCAGGCTATCCCTCCTCTTGCTTTGTTGGTTTTGGAAGAGAAATGACCGGGCTCCCTGATTGATCAACAGGAGGCGAGGGTGATTATTCTCCGCTGGGCTTGCAGGTACCGCAAATTTCGTTAAGCAATAGCCAAAACATACCCAGCTTCTTTACGGCTTCGGAGAATTCGGTGAAATCCACCGGCTTACGGACGTAGGCGTTGGTGCCGAGGTTATAGGCCTCAATCAAATCCTTCTCCTCGTTAGAGGTGGTGAGAACCACAACCGGGATCAGGCGGGTGCGCTCATCGGCCCGCAGACGGCGCAGCACTTCCAGGCCATCGACCTTCGGCAGCTTTAGATCCAGGATAATGACCGGGGGCTGATCATAAACATTCCGTCCTTCGTACATCCCCGTCCCAAAGAGATAATCCAGCGCTTCCACGCCATTTTTCGCAATTACCACCGGGTTAATGATGTTATTGCGCTCAAAGGCCAGTTGCGTCAATTCGGCATCGTTGGGGTTATCTTCCACCAGTAATATGGTTTTGGTGTTCACGCTGTCCATCTTCTTCTTCTTATCCTGTCCACTCTGCTACGCACTCAACGTAAAATAAAAAGTCGCGCCTTCATCAACGCGCCCTTCAGCCCAAATTTTACCACCATGGCGATTAACGATGCGCTGCACCGTTGCCAGCCCAACCCCTGTCCCTGGGAACTCATCCGTGTCATGCAAACGCTGAAATGCGCCAAACAGCTTGTCCTGGTAATCCATGTTAAAGCCTGCGCCGTTATCCTGAACGTAAAACACCGTTTTACCATCTTGCATCAACGATCCGACTTTAATTGCCGCCGAAGATTTTTTGGAAGTGAACTTCCAGGCATTCTCCAGCAGGTTTCTCAGCAATACGGCGGCCAGGTTACGGTCCGCGTCGGCGATGAGGTTATCCTCAACTTCAACTGCCACAGTGCGCTCCGGATGATGCCGCTGTGACTCTTCGAGGATTTCTTTGGCAATCCGGCTTAAATCCAGCCCTTTCTCAACATGCAACTCGCCACGCGTTAGCCGGGAGAGATTAAGCATATCGTCAATAAGCTGCCCCATTTGCTGGGTGCCCTTGTAAATCCGGGTCAGGTAATCCTGGCCGCGGTTATCCAGTTTATCCGCGTACATTTCCCGGACCGCCTGGCTAAAGCCGTCAATGGTTCTCAACGGGGCGCGCAAATCGTGGGAAACAGAGTAGGCAAAGGCTTCCAGCTCCTTGTTAACGGCCGTTAACTGGGCTGTCCGTTCTTTAACCAGGCGTTCCAACTCTTCGCGCATCTGGCGACGCTCGGTAATATCCAGGGCGCTGCCCACAAACCCCAGAAAATGATCCGACTCAAACCGGGGAATGGCGGAGAGCAATAGCCAGCGGTACTCTCCGTCAAAACGTTTATAGCGTATCTCCGCCTCGTAGGGCTGCTGGCTGTTAAAAGACGTTTGAATAATCTCGATCAGTTTCTCTTGATCATCGGGATGGGTTAAATCCGCCCAACCCATGTCGCTTAGCTCCGCAAGTGTATAGCCGAAGAAATCCGTGGTCTTCTGGTTGCAATAAGTCAGCTTGCCCGCTTCATTCAACATCCAGATTTTGACCGGTGCCGCCTCGGCCATGACGCGGAAACGCTCCTCGCTTTCGACAATGGCTTGCTCTGCCTTTTTGCGTGACTCGATATTGCGATAGGCTTCCAGAATATAGCTACAGGTAATGAGCAACGGTTTTAAATACTCGGCAATGGATTCATCAAACCCGCCGGGCCGGTTGGAAAGGCCAATCTGGCCAATCAGCTTGCCATCGCGCCCGTAAATCGGGAGGCCGATAAAGGCATTAAGTGCAGGGTGCCCATGCGGCAAGCCGCCCTTGCGCGGATCCTGGGCCGGGTTATTGGAGATGACAACAGAGCCGTTATCCACAAGGCCTGCACCATAGAGGTTGTCCATATTATGGAACTCCAGCCCGCGGGTGCGAAGGCCTTCGAAGAGTTTTTGGGTTTCAGGGTTCCATGCAATGTTGGTAAGCCCACGAAAGACCAGGTAGGGATCACCGTTTTCCTTGTAGAGGACTTCCCCAATATAGCCGTACTCGCTGCTGGTCAGCGCCAGCATATCCTTCACAAACTCATCCCATAGCGTCCACTGGTCGGCCCCGGAAATGAACTTCTGCTGCACCTGGCTCATGCTATCCAGCAACAGGTTTGCAAGCTGCGTCTCCCGGTGGGATTGTGTCAAAGCCTTCTGGGCTTCTTTTTCTCGCGTAATATCGCGCACTTCCACCACGGTGCCCACGGGCTCGCCATTCTCAAAAATCGGTTCCGCGGCGCACAATACCGGGAAGAACGTCCCGTCCTTGCGTACAAAAATATCCTCGTGCGCGCGAACCTGGTTTCGCTCCGGCAATGCCCTATCAATCGGGCATTCCTTCAGCGGGTAAGGCGTCCCATCCGGGTGGGTATGATGGATGCAATTATGCAAAGGCTTGTTGGCTATTTCATCCAGCGTGTAGCCGGTCATCCGCTCGGCAGCCGTGTTCATAAACGTGCAATGCCCTTTTGTATCCATCATAAACAGGGCAGACGTAGCGTTATTGGTGATGGTCTTAATCAGATCCGTCTGATAAGCCAGGCTTTTGGTGCTTTGTGATAGCTCATCTTCCAACTGTTTCCACTCGATTGCAATGCTGGCAAGCTCGGCGGCCGCCTCAAGCAACTCTTTCTCCGCCTGCGAAGGCGTGCGGACCTGTTTGTAATATAGGGCGAATGTGCCCAAAATCTTATCGTCTGCCGAGAGAATCGGTTGCGACCAGCAAGCGCGAAGCCCATGCTTTAACGCGTATGCCTTGAAAGGCTCCCAGTAAGGATGGGTTTCAATATCCTCAACAATGACGCATTCGCCCGTATGGGCGGCTGTTCCGCATGAGCCTACAGCGGGGCCGATTTTAATCCCGTTGATGGCTTCGCAATATTCCTGTGGCAGGCTGGGGGCGCTGCAATGGATGAGGGCTCTGTTTTCACCGTCTAACAGCAGCACCGAGCCAAGCATGTCCGGTTCAATCTCTTCAACATTTCGGATTAACGTATCCAGCGTTTCCTGGATGGAAACGTGGCTAATCAGCTTTTTGCGAAGTTCCCTTTGCCCCTTCTTCAGCAAATCTTGAATCGAGGCCTTTACAGCAGGCTCAACTGTTCTCACGAAAGTTTTTTCCATTAAAACACAACCTTCAAAATAAATTGTGATTTAAAAGCGTATCGTTTCTTATTACCCAACCGGGTAGTAAACAAACGATACGATGAAAAAGGAATGCATAAGAAAACTGCTAATTTCTTCGGCAAGCCTGGGAAATTAGCAGAATTAGTGTAGTAGAAAAAAATGAAAGGAAACTGTAAAAAATACAGTTTCGATATCTTTTATCTTACAACATTTTGCAGGATATCCAAAATAATCCCGTTGTCTATGTTATAGAGAATGGCGTCACGGCCATAAACCCCAAGTCTCAAATCATTTCTGTAGGGCAAACCCAACGCCCCAAAGATATCGTTATTTACATTTACGAACTGGTTGCGCATACCGGGTGGCAGTTGCCCACCTCGCGCCAGCTTTTTGCGAATGCCGGGCGGGAGGTTCCGGTGTTGCTGGATGGCTTGCCATTGAAGATCGTTATAATAGCCGGGCTGACGGCGGGAGAAAATATCGTATAAAATGGCGCGGTGTCGGTCATTAAATCGATAGTCCTGCCAGTTATAGCCTGGCGGGCCGCCCCAGGAAGAATTGCGATAAAAAGGATCGTTGAAGTTGCGGTTATATTGCCGCCATTGGTTTTGATACAGGCTATCCTGGTACCTATGCGCCTCACGCCGATCCCGCTCCCAATCCTTACGGGCTTCCCGGCGATCTTTCTGACGCTCGCGCCAGGCTTCGCGCTGGTTCTTTTCCCATTCCCGATGGGCCTCACGGCGATCCTTCTGCCATTCCTTGTGGGCTTTGCGGCGGTCTTTCCAATGATTGTCATTATCCGCATAAGACACCATGGGCGGCAGCGCCATAAAGGTAATAACGCTTGCCAAACTAATCTTTAAAATCGTTTTTAACATCATTTGTCATCCTATGGGTTGCATTACCACCACGGGCGAGAGTGATACCCTTGCCAAGACGCATTATGCCAGCCATTGTTCCGGGCCCAGTTTCGGTTGGCGTCGCGCCATGCACGTTGGGCATCGCGGCGCTCCTCTCGCCAAGCCTCACGGGCTTCGCGTCTATCCTGCCGCCATTCGCGATGGGCCTGGCGACGATCATTGCGCCACTCGTTTTTGTAACCCCTGTGTCGGTTATCCCGGCAATCGTCATCCGCGTATGTAATGACCGGAGTTAATGCCGTAAATGCCAAAACACTGGCTAAACCCACTTTCAGCAATGATTTCAACATCGTTTTTCCCTTTCAGCCTCAATTCAATATCATACTTACCACCAGCGGCGGTCGTAGTTGTTTCGGTTCATATAGTCTTTCAGGTAATGCAGGCCCGCGCCGGCCCCAGCGCCCACTACAGCGCCTTTAACCAATCCTTTGCCGGTTACGGCGCCCGCGCCCGTACCAATGGCTGCCCCTTTAACAGCCGTTCTCAACAAGGGCTTATCGGCCATATAATTGCTCCGATCGACCAGGCCAGTGCCCACCCCGGTCGCAGCCCCTACGGCAGCCCCTTTCAACACGGAGCTTCTGTCGGACAGGAGCCCTGCGCCAGCTCCAACTGCGGCGCCAACCACCGCCTGTTTAACCATAGGGTTTGTCCAGGCACGTCGCGCCTTGGATTCCAGCGAGTCATCCACGTAATAATACTGTCCGGTTCGATGATCGTAAACTTTTTTATAAGCCGCTTCGGCCGCAGGCATTAAGCCCGACCCCAGCATGGTAACCGCCAAAACCGTTGGTAGAAACTTGTTAGCGCCACTCAACTTCAACAAACGCAGCATACAGCAAATCCCTTTCATGGATTATTCAAAACATTCACGCCCATTGAGATATACCCTAATGGACGAATTCGATCGGGAAAAGTTTCAGCCGTTGGAGTGAACGCTTTAAAAACTAGACTAAAGTATAATGCTCAGCAGCTACATTGCACTGGGATCCAGCATATATATGGTGGATCCTGTTAATAGATATGCTTGCTTGTCGGAGTGTAAGGCCATCTTCAATGATGGTGCCGAAACAGGAAGCTCAGCCAGCGTGGCCAATTCCATTGTTGCCGGGTTAAACCGTTTAAACGAGATGCTACCGGCACTCCCTAAGCTCTCGGCAATAAATACCTGCCCATCGGACAGCAGTGCGGTCTGATGGTAATTTGAAATTTGGGAGTTGGGTATTATCTTGGATTGACCCGTTTTTGGATCATAGATTTCTGCACTTTTTGCTGGCGAGGAGGTAATGCCGTTTCGCATCATCCCACCGGTAATAAGCACCTTTCCATCTTTCAACAAGGTGAGGCGATGTCTATCCTCATGCGCCAGAATCGTTTCTCCGGCGGTACGGAATTGGCGGGTTTTAGGATTGTATATTTCTACCGTTCTCAGCTCTTGTGTTACGCCTGGCTGATGCATCCCTGCTTTATGGCCGCCGATAATAACTACTTCGTCATTGGGAAGCCGAAGCGCTTCGTGCTTGAAACGAGGAAGGTGCAATGCCCCTCCCCAAGCAAATGTTTTGGTTTTAGGGTTGTAAAGCTCGGCTTTTGTAGCGGCAGGGCCAAGTTTTTCAATTTTTTTCGTTTTTTTGTTAAATATTGTGCTGTGACTGCCCACAATTAGCACTTTGCCGTCACTTAAAATGGTTGCTGAAGGGGCATATCGGCAAGAATTTAATTGGCCTCCCGTTACCGTATTTTTTGTTCTGAAATCGATGAGGCGCACCTGCCTTTGATTTGCAAGGCACTGCTCGCCGTCTATCACCAATAGCTTGTCATCCGGAAGCAGAATTTTTGTGGCGCCATACCCCCCTTTCTCTGCCTGGATTTCATCTTCAAGATGTCCATCCTTTAAGGAGATAAACTGGTAGCCCTTTTGAGAGGGCGTTACTACCCGGCCATCCGACAGATAAAAAACTTCAGAGAAAACTCTTGCTTTGCCAATCTCCCGGATTGCTCCTGCTTGCTGAAGCTTGTCTATCTTGTCGAGGCTGGCCTTGGTCTTGTCTAACCCTTTTTCAATCGCAGTCCGGATTTTGTTCCTGATTTCAGGCCATTTGCTTTCGGGCTCTAAAGTCACCTGGCCACTAAAGGCCATCATGCCATGATTACAAATCCATAAAGGCGAATTGGTCGGCGGATACATTTCATCCCATTTTAAAGCCCGTTTTGCGGCATGATATCCAGCCTTCTGATCATTATTTATATATTCCGCAGTCTTAAGGGCAAGCATTGGGCCAATTGCAATACCGGAGCGAGCAGTCGAATCGGTACAACGATAAGCGTCATATAACGAGCGGATTTTGCCTGCCATAAACCAAGATGCCGCTTCTTCTTTCTTACCCTGAGCGAATTTGTGTTCCGCCAGCAGAAATAAATAAACCGGCTCAAGACGGTTTGCATTATCTTCCAGCCACAAAGTAATAACGGGGGCCAGCTCTGGCGGCGCATCCTTTGTCATTTTCATCGCCTTAACGGTATCTTGCTTGGCAAGGGCTGCCTCGATTTCCTGAATATAAGGATTATTTTGATAAGGCTTGCCCAGTAAGCCACACCCGGATAACAAGGTAATCAAAGTAAGACAAAGAATAATGCGTTTCATCGAATCTTCCAATTTGCTGACGATTCGCCCACATTTCTCGGCATTGTTGTGATCATTCTAGGCGTGAGAAACAGGACGATATCGACGTCATCGGATATAAAATGCAAAACTTAAAGGAGAAATATGCGAATTTGCAGCAGAAATTTTTGTCCTCAACTTAATGGGATTCTATAGGTATCTGTCTGTTGAAGCAGTAATCATGCTTGTTTCTAATTCTGGTGGCTGGCGATTTTTTTGATGGCGGTTTCGGCCCGGAGGCGAACATCCGGTTCCGGCTCCTTGCGGGCCTCAGAGAGAATCTGAAGCACTTCGTCCGTTCCCAGGCCAATTTCTCCCAGGGCCCAGATACACAGGGCAATGACGGAGACACTACTGCCCCGCTTAATATTTTCCAACAAGGCTGGGATAGAGTCTTGCTCCTGCATTTCGCCCAGTTGCCAGGCGGCAATGCACCGGGCATCATCCGCCCCGGTAGAGAGCAGCTCGATGAGGTAGGGCGTTGCCTTTGAACCCAACATATTTAATGCTTCAGTCGCGCTGGCAAACACGGTATTGCTGCTGTCCTCCAGCGCCTGGATAAGCAAGGGGGCGGCTGCCTCCTGGTAAGTCATGCCAAGCGCCTGTATCACGTAATTGCGCACGGTGGTGTTGCTGTCCTTGGCGCAGGACTTTAAAATCTGGAAGGGGATTTCCCCGGAAATCTTGCCCAGGGCCAGTGCCACGCAACTGCGAATATCCTCACTCTCATCCTGATCTTTGAGAATTTCCTCGAACAGGGGGAAGTATTCCGTTTCAAATTTGTTCACAATAGTCAAAACAGCATCCATACGAAGGGCCAATGCCTGGTCCTTTTTCTTTACAATATCTATGGCATCATCTAGTGATAACGGGTTTAGGTTGAATTCCATCATAAGCATCGTCTCATTTATTAACTGTGGGTCGGAAGGATAGTCGCAGTATGAGTCAGGAACATCAGCAGCAGCACTTTAAAAAACGGTTGAGTCAGGCAACCCGAATCAGACAGAAAATTATAGCGCTTTTTCTTATCTTTGGCATGATCTTCGGGTTATTGATGCCAGTATTGATGATGCAGACGGCACAAGCTGGTGAACAATCCGCTTCCACCGCCGTGGTGCTGCGAGAGGGACAAGCCGCGGGTTCCGTATCGCTCCCGTTGTCTCGAACAGAACAATCCCTCCTTAATACATTAAAACAAATTTATCCGGATTTTACAACTATACAAATGGAAGAATTAACGAAATTTAAAGGAAATGTCGTTATTATTCCTGTTTTTGATGAGACACCGGAACCGTTTTTAAACCTGGTTTCGTCGTATGCTGCATCCGGCAAGCGCTTGATTATCCTGCCTATGCTGATGCACGGTAATCCGGCGATGGACAGCTTCCTTAACCGCCTGGGATTCCGCACGGAAGGTTCGCAATACCTGACGAGTTCGCTGCGCCTGAAATCGAAAGATGGTGGTGGGGATTGGCAGACGTATCTGCCTGTGGGCTCCATGGTCTTCAAAATCTCCTCCAACCAGCCTGCCCTCTCCACTTGGGGAGATTCCATCCCGGCTGCGGTAATTTCAAAGAACGTGATGCTGGTGAATTGGAACTGGAACGCTGGCATGCCGGAAGAAGTCCTGATGGACTTTATTGCTGAACTGAATAATCAATCCAGCGTAACAATTGCAACCGACACTCCCAGCACAACCGGGGACGTGGATAAACTGCTGGATTCCCTGACGGCCAAGCCCAAAAGTATCCAGGTGCAAAAGCAACCTACAGGCGAAACGCCTCGCTTTGCCACGCAGCCCGGTAAGCCAGCCCCCGGCAAGGAGCTGACGTTTACCGCTCCGGGCCTTTCAGTGGATCTGGGTAATGCAACCATTCCCCAGGCTGCGATTCAGCAAGCGGCCGTCCCTCGAACCATTGTACCCCGCACGCGTCCGCAGGCCAGCGGTGAAAGCTTCAAGGAATCCTACCCGGAAGACTTGTACGAGTTTGACGGCGCGCAAGGCCTTTCCAGCGGCCGGAACGTGGCTACCCAAAACGCCATGGCGGAATACTATAACGACCGCATGCGCGAGTTGTCCGACTTGCAGGATAAAGTAAACCTCCTGGCGGCCCAAAGCCTCAATAATACACAGCGCCATAACAACCTCAAGCGCGCGTTGGAGCAATCCAACCAGGCCAAGAGCAAGTTCGAAAGCGCATGGTTCCAGCATAACCTGGGAATCGCGCTGGATGCGTACGAACAGAGCAAAGAAGTACTGATGAAGGCCATGTTCGACCAGGTTCCGACCACGCAGATTGAAGGGCGCGCCATCTGGCTTGACCGGGGCAGCATTGTCGAGGCGGGTTCTCCGGACAGATTGCGCCAACTCATTCGCCGTATCGCGGCATCCGGTTTCAATACTATTTATTTTGAAACCATCAATGCCGGCTATCCCATTTACCCCAGCCGCATTATCGAGCAAAACCCACTTACGCGCGGCTGGGATCCACTGGAAGTGGCGGTGGATGAAGCCCACAAGCAGGGTGTGGAACTCCATGCCTGGGTTTGGGTCTTTGCGGTTGGGAACATTCGCCACAACAAAATCCTGGGGCAGCCTAACGCCTTCCCCGGCCCCATCTTAAGTCGGCCGGATATGGCGACCGAGGCATTGAAAGGAAAGCAAGGCGAGCTGGTTCTTTCCGGGCAGCACGAGTACTGGTTGAGCCCGGCCAGCACCAAGGCCCGCAATTTCCTCATCAGCTACTTCTCCGAGATCGTGTCGAACTACGATGTGGATGGTTTGCAACTGGATTACATCCGCTATCCTTTCCAAAAACCAAACGAACCCATGGGGCTTGAAATGGTTTCGGCGAATCGCTTTATGCTGGAAACCGGCTTGAACCTGGATCAGCCCAGCGAATACCTGAACAAGGCGTGGGCCGCCTGGAAAGCCTTCCAGGTAACGACCTTTGTGAAAGACTTAACCTACCAGACCAAGCGGATCAAGCCGGACTTGAAGATCTCTGCGGCAGTGTTTCCCATTGCCCGGAACAAGCGGATGAGCATGATCCAACAGGATTGGGAAACGTGGGTGCGTAACGGCTGGGTGGAAACCTTAAGCCCGATGGCCTACAGCCGCAGTGCGCGTTCGTTGCAGCGCCTGGTGCAATATGTCCACAATATCAGCGAGGATAAGACCCTGGTTTACCCTGGCCTATCCCTGCAAAAACTGAATGCCGTGGAACTGTTGGACACGCTTGAGATTGCCCGTCAAACCGGCGTTATGGGCACCACGTTGTTTGCCGTTACCCAATTTGATAATGACAAGCAACTGTTGCTTCAAACCGGGCCATACAAGCGCAAGAAAACCATTCCGCCGCATCGCGACCCACTGGGCGCCAGCAGCCAGTTGCTGACCGAGACACGAAGCATGGTCGAGTCCGTATTAAATAGCCATAACAGCATTCCCAGCCTGGAAAACCTGAAGTTGATCCATACCTCCCTGCTTACCCTTAACCGGGCGATGGACGATCTGGGCCAACGTGGCAGCCAATCCATTGAATCGAATTACCTGCTGAATGTGCTTCGCGATGACGCCAGGGTGCTGAAGCAGCAGGCCGAGCAGTGGGAAGAAGCCACGCAAAGTGACTCCATTATCGGCTTCCAGTCCAAGACCATTCGGCAGATGGTGGATAAAGTGGTTCGGATGATTAATTACGCCACCTACCAGATTGCGAATCATTCCACCAGTTCAAAGGTATCGCAGCAAGCAAAAGTCAGTTCGGTTGACGCTGCGCAATAAGAACCGCCTTCATTTGATAAAAAAGCCCGGTGATAAAGCCGGGCTTTTTTAATTCGTAAAGACCAGATTGACAGACAAAACCATCTCCAGTTACCGGATGGACACATACCCGCAGGGTACAACTTAATGCTGCTGCGTTCCCGCCCTGACATGGTTCGTTGGCCTTACGCCATGCACCAGCCGGTAACCTTCTTCGATGGCTTCATCCGGTTGCCCGGATCAAGTTTGAATCCATAAAAAAATCGTTGAAGGCGTTTGGCCCATTTGATTGAGCCAACCTAATATAGCACAAAACAAAATGAATTGTGAGACATCACCAGCGATATCAAACCGTTATAAACTACGGATGCATGATTCACGGATTTGTTAAGGATCCTTAGCAAAAGCCCGTAAAACGCTCGTATACAGCTAGACAAGAGTTTCGTTACCCTCTATAATTGTATTTAGAAACAAACGGAGCAGTACGAAGGTGCAAAAAGTCCTCCTACTCAATGCGTCTTACGAACCTTTAAACATCTGTTCCTGGCGAAGAGCCATTGTGTTGCTTTTAAAAGGCAAAGCCGTACAGGTAGAGCATAACGGAAAGATGCTTAACCCGGATATGCCCCTGCCCCTGGTCATTCGGCTTCAGCATTATATTAATATCCCGCACAAGCATGTGCCGCTAACCCGTAAAAACCTGATGCATCGCGATAAATATACCTGCCAGTATTGCGGAAAAACGGGCAACGATATGACGATCGATCATGTGCTTCCCCGCTCCCGCGGCGGCAAGGACGAATGGGAGAATATGGTGGTTGCCTGTTTACGCTGCAACGTGGGCAAAGGCAACAAAACCCCGGAAGAGGCGGGCCTAACTTTTCGCTCCAAGCCCATGCGGCCGATTAATTTTGCCTATTTCGAACTTACCAAGCAGTGGAATACGGCCAAAGAATACAGTGTTTGGGAAAAATACCTTTATGGAACTTAATTCGCTCCACCAAATAGAATTTCAACGCTAAAACGCCCTGTCTGACAGACAGGGCGTTTTGAATGCTATTGATGCAATCCAGGCTACATGGAGCTTCCCTGGTAGCATTCGCGGCAGTAGATGGGTTTGCTGCCGTTCGGTTGGAACGGAACCTGGGTTTGGGTACCGCAGGATGCGCAAACGGCATCGTACATTTGACGGTAAGCGCGTCCACCGCCACCACCGCCGTATCCGCCACGACCACCGCCACTGCCATAGCCACCACGGCTACCACCGCCACCACGACTTGCTTTTGCAGCGTCACGGCAAGGTTTGCATTTCTTGGGATCCTGAAAGCCTTTTTGCGAGTAGAACTCCTGCTCTTCAGCAGTAAAGGTAAACTCTTGCCCACAGGATTGGCATGCGATTTGACGTTCGGTTAACATGTTTTGAACCGGGCCTCCAATGTAACTAGTGACTACAACCGTTTTTTAAGAAAGCCCTTCAGAATCGTATACCATTCCAGAGAGGAGATCTTTCTAAAAAACCAAAATCAGTATAACACAGTTTTACACGAAATTCAATCCATTGTTGAAATTTCGTGCTTTTTTGTGTTATTGCGTTGTTTTTTAGATCGAAGAAATTGGACTTTATTAATACTACTTGATTTGCCTGCAAAAGTGAAGCACAAATGAAACATTTTGTAAGATTTAGTCCGGTTGTACTGCATGAAGCGCATGGCAATCGTGTTTTCAGGATCAGCTCGGTTGAAAAACGGATTGTTGCACTTTTCTATATTTTTACAGCAATAAAGTGAAGAAACTTTTTAGGGCATGCACCATAATACCGATAGTTTACTATCGAAATTGAAGGCCTAAGATTGGATGAGAGTTGAACGCCCCCTGGTTTTCCTGATTCATGGATTTCGCGGTCACCCTGAAGAGTTTTCCCCATTGACGACTGCCTTGGAATCGGAAGGCTATGAAACCTACCGGGTTTGCCTGCCCCAGCACGGCGATGAACCGGGAGATTTGGGCTTGGTGAGCTGGATTGATATGCTGGCCCACTGCCAACAGGAATTGAATGACTTTGCTGAAAGCGGACGTGAGATACACCTGGTTGGCTTTAGCCTGGGCGGCGTTTTAAGCCTGGTGTTGAACCGCCACAACCCGAATATCTTCCAGTCCATTACGCTGGTTGCGACCCCGGCTCGTTCGGTTTTCAACCTGGAGTACGGCCAAACCCACCTGAAGAACTTTTTTAACCGGTTTTTACCGGGCAAACAGTACCATATTTGGGATACCGGCTTGCCGCAGCCACGGTTTCAGCCGTTGGCTCTGCTACGGTTTTACAGGGAAATGGAAATGCTTTTCAGAGAAGTGCAGCAGGCTGCCCAGTTTGTTACCACGCCCACCTTGTTATTGCATTCCCCTTACGACTGGACCGTACCGTATAACCACAGCGAATGGCTCTACAACGCAATCCCGGCGGAAACCAATTTTGTGACGCTGCTTGAAGGCGGGCACCAGATTTTTCCGTTTTACGCCAAAGGCATTGTAGAGCAGTCCGTTATCCAGCATCTGCAAGCCAACGCCCTGCTTGCCAGAGAACTGGCCGTTTCACACAGCGCCTAGCCCGTTGTTATCCGCTTTTGGCCGACTTGGAGAGACCCTTGATATAATTCTCGACTTCTGACTTGTTCGGTGCCTGCGGCATTAGCTTAAGGTACTGGTTAAAGTGCGTAATGGCCTTGGTTCCTTTCCCCTGTTCTGCATAAACCAGGCCAAGGTGGAAGTGGGCTTCCGCAAACTCCGGGTTTAATTTTAAGGCTTCAGAGAACTTGCCTTCGGCATCGGCGAAGCGTTTTCTGCTCAGGTATAAGTTGCCCAGGTTATATTGCAAATCGCTATCCTTCGGGCTGGAGGCAATGGCCAGTTTGTACACGGCTTCGGCCTCATCCAGCTTGTTCATCCGACGCAATGTGCTGGCGTAGTTGCTCAACACGCCTGCTGGGATGGCTTGGCGGAAGTAATCCAGCGCTTCAGCCTCGTTCTTCTGAAGCAGGGCCACTTTTCCCAGCTCATTCAGGATTTCCAGGTCGTCCGGGTGGGTCTTCAAAGCCGCTTCCAAAACCTGCTGCGCCTCCTTGTAGGATTTCATCCGAATATGCAGCGACGCCAGTTCCAATGGATACGTCTTGTTCTGGGGAGCTTTCGTCATGGCCTGCCGATATGCCTGAGCGGCGCGCTCCATGTCCCCATCGTTCGCGGCCCGCTGGGCTTCGAGATAATCCTTTTGCGCGGCATCTGCCCCGCTTGTTATCGGAGGAGGGGTTGAGGCTCGTTCGGGCAGGCGTCTTCCTTCAACCTGTTGGGTTGCCTGGGTATCGAAGCTGGAAACCTGCTTCCGATAAGACTCCAAGATCTTCTTCATTTGGTCGTAGCTTTTTTCAAGGTCCTTCAATTCCCGATTGAGGGAGGCAATTTCCGCCTTTTCCTTCTCGTTGGGGGTTTTCATCACCAGGCGTTGCTGCTCTTCCTTCAGGTGATTGATCATCTTGTTCTGGTCGTTCACCAGGTTGTGCAGGTTGGCAATCTGGTCGTTCAGGATGTTCATCTGCTTGCGGAACAGTTCATGCTCAACCAGCTTTCGCTGAACCGTGGAATCGACCGACTCCATCGCGGTACGGCCAGACAGGGTAGGCGGAGGAGCGGTTTCCTCAGGGTTGGTGGAGGTATGGTTGACCGGCACATACGATTCCGGCTGCATGGCAATGGCGGCCGGAGACTGAAGCAACTGGATCACGAGTTCGCTATCCTGGTTGCGGATAAGCGCCCCCGTAATTTCCGGCTCGCGTGTCTTTATGACCAGCCTCACCAGGGATTCGCCGGTATTAAACTCATCCAGGCTGATGGTTGCCAGTTCAGGCAGTTCGTTTTGCAGCGCTCGCAAAAGGGCTTTTTTGTCTTGCAGGCTGGCAAGGGAGGCCCCCGGGATATCCAGGATGAGGCGGCGCTGCCCCTTATCGAACGGGGCCATCAACGTTCCCTTGGTGGTTTCGCTGAAAGTCAGGATTACCTGTTTCTGCCCTGAATCCGTCTTGATACCAATCAAATCGGCTGCCTCGGCGGAGAGGCTTGAAAGCATGCCTGCGATTCCGAAAAATAAACCAAACGAAGCCAATTTTAACCAAAAAGCACGGCCCATCAGGCTTTTACGCACATTTACCTCGTTCATCCGAATAACCCCTAACCCTTTACTGCCACTCTGTTATCTATAGTATAGCACTTGTTTAAGCGCCCGTTTGCTGCTGCCCCGGAACGTCCATGGCGGTATGGGTGCTGACTCGGTTTCTTCCGTTGATTTTGGAACGGTAAAGCTCCTGGTCGGCATAGGAGATAACATCATCGTAATGCTTAATCACGTAGGACGCGTGGCTGGCAAAATCCACGGTACAGATGCCCTGGCTTACGGAAACGCGCAGCTTGGGATCGATCTCCGGGAAACGGAGCATCTGCGTATTTTCCTGGATCAGGCGGGCGGTTTCCATGGCTTCCCGAGGGCCTTTTTTAGGCATAATCACGGAGAACTCCTCGCCGCCATAACGGCAGGGATAGGTTAAATCCGGGGAGAACCGCTTGATGACCCCGGCAACGGCCTTCAGCACATCATCACCGGCGAGGTGGCCGTACGTATCGTTGAGGCGCTTGAAGTAATCGATGTCAATCATGATGAGGCTGAACATCATCCGATCCTTGCGGCACAGGTCGAAATCCTGCTGCAAGCGGTTGAGGAAAAAGCGCTTGTTGAAGACCTGGGTCAATTCGTCCGTTAAAACCGAATCCTTGAGCGAGTGCGCCTCTTCCGCCAGCTGACGGTACTGCGTGTTGAGGCGCATAAAGTCCTTGTTCTTCTTGTCCAGTTCCTGCTGGAACTCGCGGGCCTTTTTCCGCTGGAACACGTACTCGATGATGATATTCCACGCCCAGTTACGGAATTTATCGTACACAAAGTTCATCGGCCCCAGGAAAAGCCAGTATAGGAAGGAACTGAGCGGAACCCACCAGTTAATGGCGCCTTCGTAAATGGTAGCCGGGATAAAACCAAACCCCAGCGCCTGGCAGAACGCCGCAAACTCCGCACCGGAGGTAAAGGGAAACCAGGTATCGTGGTAAGGCGAATACAGCCCCATCGCGCCAATAACCCAGTAAATGGGCGTCACAATCCAGTTGATGAAACGATAATACGGGTCGATCATAAAGGCATAGGTGGCAAAGGGGCTTTCCGGGGGCCGGGGGCCCAGCATGCCCGGATCCATCAGGTATAAGATAAACGCCATCCACAAACACACCTGAATGAACTTATTCAGCTTACTTTGAAAGGACTCTTCCTGCTCCATCCACCGTTGACCTTTAGGACTGCTTCTCGGTTTCTTGTAACGCTATTGTAATCGGTTTTAATCAAAGCGTTTGTCCCCCATCAAATGGAAATTTGAATATCCGGAAACAAGGCACGATCTGCACGGATGTTTGCTTAGGATTCAGGGCCTGTTCCTGCCCCTGGACCGACCCTTATTCCTTTTTTCGGCCTTCGCTTGCGGCTGCGCCGCTGCGCTCGGCCGTGGGAAATGATTTCGCCAATTCCTACTCGGTGATTCAATTGGGATGGCTTAAATTCGCCTCAATTGGCAGATGGGGGGAGCGGGTGAAGGAGAGCTGTTCCAGGCGGATAAAGGGAAGGCCGGCCAACGCGGGTAGCAAATAGCGCGATGTACAGAGCAATCCCAAGGCCGCAGCGGCGGAAGGTGCGAGGTAAGCGCTATATAGGCTGATAATGGCTGCATCACGCGTTCCGACGCCGGCAAAGGTGAGTGGGAGCAAGCCAGCTAAAATGGCCAACGGCGCCAGCGCCAGGTTCGCCGAAAACGGCACCCAGGCATTCAACGCGAGAACAAACAACCAGATCTGGAGGAGATGCATCAGCCAGATTAAAATGGAAAGCAGGCTCACTTTGAATAGCCGGGCACGATTTCCCCAGAAGTAGGCCTGCATCTCGGCCCAAGATGCCTTCAGGCTGCCCAGCTTGGCTCCGATTTTGCCGGGGGCGAGTTGGGAAGCCAAGGCAAAGAAGCTCTTAGCAAAGCCTCTGGAGGCCAAGAGAAAGACGCCCAGAAAAAACATCAAGGCAATCATCAGCGTTAGCCAGCCAAGGCCTTGCCCCTTATTGGGGTAAAGCAGCAACGCGCCCAAGCACCATACCAGCAGCGAAAGCATGTCGCAGGCCTTTTCGAACACCACGATCGACAGAGCCAGCGAACGGGAAATATGGCCGCGATCGGCCATAAAGACCGCCTTGATGATATCGCCCATTTTGGAGGGCAACACCATGTTAAGGACGCTGGCTTGCAGCGTTAGCCGGGTGGATTCCGCCAGGCCAAGATCCGCGCTGGTTGGGGCAAGCCACAGCAAGCGCCAGGAGGTGAGGAGCGTTAGCGGGATGAACATGCCCAGGCTGATGACCATCCAAAACGGGTTACTGCTCTGGAAGACCGAAAGCAGTTGCGCCATGGGGATACGGGTATAGATGATGGACAGAATGACCAGACTGACCAGGAGCGAGAGCAGCTTTTTCATCCTAGTAAGCCCGCTCGACAACCAACGGCTCCCCTTGGCGAAGCTGTCTGACTTGTGCCGTCAGATCAACCCACGGCTGAAGCTGCCCTTGCTGGAACGTCCGGCTCATCACGACATAAATGGAGGTCTGATCGCAACCGATGGCGGCGGATTCAACCGTATCCCAATTTTCAGCGGTCAGGGTGTCCCGAACCACAAGCTGATCATCACGAAGCGTTATTTGACGAACGAAGCCAAACGGGGCGGATTGCTTGCCGGTAATCAGCATCTTCTGAAGCAACCGGCGGATCAAGTCCGGATTGAACCGGCCTAGTGTCAGCATCACCACACGCAGGATCATCAGGTTAAGGGGCGTCATCTGCTTTTGCTTGGCCCAGCCGAACTGCCCTTGAATCGTGAACACGTCATCGGCAATATCAACCGCGTATCGATCCACCAGGTGCGCGACGGCGTTCCTTAACTTGCCGCCCTGCCGAACTTGAAAGGAAAACTGCGTATCGGACGCCACCAGTTGGCCATTTTTAAAGAACTTGAACGCCCCGCCCTTGTTAAGCGCCAAAAACAACGCACACCCTTCCTGCCGGTCGATCAGCAATCCGGCTTCCTTCAGATGAAAGCGGCCTTGGGGCAAACTGTTATCACTGGGCCGGTCGGCTTGGTAATCCTGCCAGGCCAGCAGATAGTTCCAGGCGTGATGGCCCAGTATGTGATCATCGGCATAGCAAGCCCCACGGCCATTGGCTAATCCCTTGAGGAAATGTGTATTCAGGGCCAATGCTTCCGGCAGCCACCGGCCCACCAGTTCAAACCCATGGGGGAAGTAGTTATACGTATTCCGACTGGTATATTCGCCGCCATAACTGCCATCCGGGTGCATAAACAGGGTAGCAAGCCGAACCGCTTTAGTGAGTGCCGATTGCAGCTCCGGCGAGGGCTGGGATTGGTACAACCGGGCCAGGCAGGATATCGTCAATGTATGGTAGCCGGGATCGCAGCCCTCATATTCCTGGAACCAGCCCTCCTCGCTTTGCCAGGATAAGACTTGTGCAATCCGCCGGGCTTTTGCGTCGTCCCAGCGTGTAGTGGACAGCAATTGACCCGCCACATGAAGGCATAGGGCAATAAGCGCCTGGTGGTTGGAGAGCCTGCCGCTCTCCTGGTGATCGGCCAGCCAATCCGAACGGCGGGCAAAGAAATCCAGCAGATCCGGCGCATCCAGGCTCAGCAGGCGATAGGCTTCCATACAGGCGAGCAGCGAGAATGCCGCAGCCCCCGCCGCTTTTTCGAACGGGAAGTAGTCATCGCACGATCCATCAAAGTGGGCGGAGCGGGCGGCAAACCGAATCCCGGCCTCAACCCACTCCTTAATCCGGGGTGCCTGGTAAAAGCGGTTATCCGGACAATCCAGAGCGTAAGCCAAGGCCAGTGGCCATACAAACTCCTGGGCCATCCCGCTGGGGAAATCGATGATTTTGTAATGCCAGAAGTTTCGATCGAAGCAGCCATAGGTTGGGCTGTGCGGATTACGATCTTGCAAGGTCAGGATTTTTGGAATTTGGGCCAGGGCTTCAGAGGCCAGGATGTGCCGAAGCGACTGATCCGGAGTGGTTATCGTACTGCCGGCCAAGGTGGACATGCCGCTCAGTCGACCCATAGGGCTTGCTTTTCAGAAGCCAGTGCCTTGTCATAGTCCTGCTTACGCAGCCGCAGTTGGATGTCTTCCAGGATCTTGCGGTTCACTTCCGTCAGGTACGCAGCCAGGCTAAAGATCCAGAGCTGGACGCCCATCAGGATCAGGATGGCGGCCAGCACCAGCGAGGGCACATGGGAGCGCGTCGTGCCGCCAAAATATAGCGCCAGCCAGCGAACGCCAAGTAATACACCCATTGTAAAGGGTATTGTACCTAAGACGTTAAATAATCGGCGGGGCTTATAAGTGAGGTAGATGTGCATAATGGTCGTCATCGACCGGCGGACGTAGGAAAAAATACTTTTCACCAGGCGGGATGGTCGTAAATCCGGGTTGGTGCGGATGGGCACGGACATGATGGCCATCCCCTTTTGCCCGGCCTGAATAATGGTTTCCAATGTATAGGTATAATCATCGAACACGTTGAGGCGCATCGCGGCATCCCGACTCATGGCGCGGAACCCGCTGGGGGCGTCCTCGATTTCCGTATTGCTGGCGAGCCGGACGACGCTGCTGCCCACTTTCTGCAACAATTTCTTGAGCGGCGAAAAATGCGCAATCTGGCTGATGGGCCGGGAGCCGATCACAATTTGGGCTTGCCCATCCAGAATCGGCTGGATGAGCTTGGGAATATCCCCGGCGAAATACTGGTTATCCGCATCGGTATTCACAATGATATCGGCGCCATTTTTCAGGCAGGCATCCACGCCGGCCATAAACGCCTTGGCCAAGCCCTGGTTAAACTTCAGGTCAACAATATGATCGACGCCATATTCCAGGGCGGTTTCTATCGTCCGATCCGAGCTGCCATCGTTAATTATGAGCCATTCCACAACATCCACACCGGGAACACTTCGCGGCAAGGCCATTAATGTCGTCCCAAGCGTTTTTTCCTCGTTATAGCACGGGATTTGAATGATCAACTTTGTCATGGAGGAACCTGAACCTATCGGTAGCAAAACCATACCACAGCCTTCAGCCATTATCAATTTGAGGTAAACCGGCCTTAACGGCGGATTTGAGGCGAGGATACACCATACTCAGGATGCGCCCTGGGGGGATCTGTCGGCACAATAAGGATAACGGCTAAAGGAGGAGTATAGAGATGAAACGGTTATTGCCCTTATTCCTGGTGGGAATGATGCTCATTCCGCAGGACGCTTCGGCCTTTAAGCTGTTCGGGCGTGACAAGCAGCAAAATCCTAACGGCATTAGCGGTGCCAGTGGCCCTATGGTCAAAAAATATGAGCAAAAAGTAGGTTTCCATAACATGGATTACTATCATAATGCGACGCAAAAAGGGCTTAACCCGTTTACCGGGCAAAAAATCACCCGCCGCCAGAAGATCAAGAATTTCGTGAAGGGCTTGATGTAACCAAAGCCTGAAGGATGGAAATCCTCCACCCAAATCTGATGAATTTATAAAGGCTGTCAACAAGTTTGCAGTTGCGCGGTTTTATAACAGTGTTGGGTTAATTTGAATTTTTAGTGTGTGGAGGCTTCTATGGGTGGAAGTGCGGTGGGCTTTGACATGCTGTATACAGCACGTCGATCGAATTCAACGCAAAAGATCTCTCAGCTACAGGAAAATTTACTTCAGGTACAGGCCGCGGCCGGCCGAATCGCGGTACAGGCAACCAATGTGATGCCCGGCACTGTGGAATCGTCTTTGCTGGATACCATCAAGCAAAACCTGGTGACGTATGAGAAAGGCCTTGTGCTGGAGCTGGAAAAAGAGCGCGCCATGCTTGAGGCGACCAAAACGATGCAGGAATCCAACCGCGAAGCGGTCAAGGATTGGGCCAAGTCGTTTAACTGGTATACGCCGGTTTCCGCTTAACCGGCCTTTTGCCAGAAAACCGCATCGGAATCGATGGCCTGCATGGGCTCGAAGATATTGTTCGCTTTGCGAAAGTCGTTAATGGCCGTATGGCAACCTTCCAGCTTGTAATCGTCCACAATGACGAAGCCGCCTTTTGAAACCTTGTGGTAAAGGGCTTTCAGGGCATCCATGGTGGACTCATAATAATCGCCGTCCAGGCGCAAAACGGCAATCCGGTCGATTGGCGCATGGGGCAGCGTATCCTTAAACCACCCCTTGAGAAACCGGACCTGATCATCCAGCAGGCCGTAACGGGCAAAGTTGGATTGCACTTCTTCCAGCGATACGGCAAGGATGTTGACCTTGTTGAGGACGCCATGCTTTTGATCAACCGGGTATCGCTCCAGGTCGGTCTCGGGCAATCCCTCAAACGAGTCGGCGGCCCATACTTTTCGGGTTGTGTCGCCATAAGCCTGTAGAATGGCCCGCATGAGGATGGTTGCGCCACCGCGCCAAACCCCGGTTTCAACGAGATCGCCGGGCACGTGGTTTTCGATAACGTGCTTGACGCATTCCTGGAGGTTATCCAGGCGATGGATGCCGATCATGGTGTGCGCCTTGGAAGGCCACATTTGCCCGGTGAGCTTTTGCTCCATGGTAAACGGCACCCCTTTAACGAACACGTATTTCCCGGTGGCCTCGTCTAAAACATAGCCGTTGTCGTTCAGCATATTGGTTTCGTCCAGGTAGATCAGGTTCAGCAGGCAGCGTTTCATCAGATCCAGATAAAGCTCCCTGGGATCGGTCAGGCTTTTGACACTGCGCTTGATAATACTAATGCTCATGCAAATCACTCCATCCCCTCATTGTATCCAAGCGGAAAAATTCAAAATCCCCTATATAAAGGGATTATTCGGTGTGGCGTTCAATCAGCTCCATAAACAGGCGAGCCATTTCGTCCACGGCGGCTTGCTCGGAGTACAGCACGTCATGGTTGGCCTTGATTCGTTCGGACAGTTCCTGGCGGTAATCCGGCTGGGTGGCGATTGCGACGGCCTTTTCCACATAGGCGTCGGCGGTGTCGGCAATGGCGTCCGTCACTCCGATTTTCTGATACAGCCCATACGCCATCCGTCCGCGAAGGAATTGGGTGGGCAGAGTGACAATCGGCGTTCCCAGCGAGAGGGCCTCATAAGTGGTGCTGCCGCCACCAAAGTGAAGCGTATCAATCATGACGTGGGCAATATTAAGCAGATTCAAAAAGCGATCGTAAGGCATATTGTCCAGGATGCGGATCCGATCGGCCACATCCGGGAGCTTGGTTTTCAGTCGGTTCTCCAGCATAGGTGTCCAGATTTTATACGCGGCATTGGCCAGGACCAACTGCCCTTGCGGGTCTGCCCGCAGCAAATTCCCCAGGATATCATCGAAATCCGGATGGAATTTAAACAAGGACTGCGGGCATAAATAAAGGCGATCCTGGCTGCGGTAGCCGAAGTCCTCTGCCGTCAAACGTTCCTGGATGGGTTCCGGCCGGGGGTAATACGTGGGCACGGTATCCATCCGGATCAGGGTTTCCGTATACGCTTTGGGGCTGGCTTCCGTCTCAAACAGCCGAGTGGAAATGTAGTAATCCACGTTGGGGCTGCCGGATGTTTCCGGGTGTCCCCAGGTTACACACTGCACCCGGGCCAGCCGGTGGAAGGACAGAAAATAGGTCAGCGGATCCATGCCCAAATCCGTGTAGCAAAGGAGATCCAATTGTGCGTTTTCAACTGCTTCCATGGCTTTTTCCAGGCTGCTCACGCCCAGGTTCACCTGCTGGAAGGGAGCGTTAATCGGTAGCGGTTGGGTATGCCCGATGTTAAACACCACGATATCGAATTGCTGACGGGCCAACTGCTCAATTAAACCGAAAAAGACCTTTGCAATGGTGTGCGTGGGCATAAAATACCGGGAAATAAAGCCGATTCGAGGCGTCTTATTGCGCGGATGAACCACGCTGTGCAGGGGGATGTTGTCAGCGAACAATTGTCCCAGCTCATGCTGGATTTCGTAGTTGCCCAGGCCGTGGTAGGCCCAGAAAAACGTGGGCGCGCCAATATCCACCGGATTGGTCAAATTCAGCTTTTCCTGCCGTAAGGCTTTGACCGAGTCCATAGCCCGGTTGCGCCAATGCTGGATTTCCTCCACTGTTTGGTAAAACCGGGGAATGGCAACCGCTTCCTTCACCCGAATCTCATCCCGGGGTTTCAGGGCGAGAGATCGCTGATACGCAGTGAGGGCTTCTTCGGGCCGGTTGAGGTTTAACAGGGAGTCCGCCAGGTTGTTGAAGGCTTCCGGCAGTTGGGGATTGGCTTCGATGGCCTTCTGGTAACAGCGGTGGGCTTCGGCAATATCCAGTATCTGATCGCTGTAAATCAATCCCAGGTTATTCCAGGATGCCGCGTGCCGGGGATTGTGCTTGACAGCCAGTTGATACATCTTAAACGCCTGCCCAAAGTCGTCCTTGAGGCGATACAAAAGGCCCAGGTTATAATAGGCTTCCGATTTCTGGGGATTGAGCGAGATGGCTTTCCGGAAACATGCCTCCGCCCTGTCCATTTCCCCGAGATGCTTACAGGCCATGCCCATGTTGATCATCAGGTCGGGGTTGTTTGGAATAACCGGCAGCAGTTTTTCGTACCAGCCCAGCGCGTCCCGGTACTGCTGCTTTTCCAGCAGGATGTTCCCCATGCTGAGCATGGCCTGCGGGTGAGTCGGGTTCATTTTAATCGCTTCGGCAAAAGCCTGGTGGGCGTCATCAAACTGCCGTCGGCTCGCCAATATAACCCCCAGGTTCAGATACGCTTCCAGGCTGCTCGGGTTGATGCGAAGGGCGTCACGGCAAACGGCCTCGGCCTTGTCTACCTGCCCGGCCTGGTGAAGTGCCAGGGCATAGTTGCAAAGGATATCCGCGTTGCGTGGCGCCAATGGCAACCCCTTTTCATACAGGGCTAACGCTTCCTGCAGCTTGCCGGTTTTTTGGAAAATCAGCGCCAGTTGCGAATAGCCATCCGGATGGTTGGGGGCAAACTGGATGGCTTGGGCAAAGCTTTGCTGCGCCCGCTCGATCGTGCCTTGCATCGTGTGCGCTTGGCCCAGCCATATCCATACGTCCGGCTGGCGAGGGTTGCTGCGCAGGGTTTTCTCGAAAAAAGCGATTGCCAAACCTGGTTTCTTCTGTCGTAAGCAGGTCAGCCCGATTTGCTTGAGGGACTCCGGCGTCTGCGAGGACGCCAGCAATGCGCGCAATAAATTCTCAGCGGCTTTTTCAGGCTGGTTGCTCTCCGCGTCAATCAGGCCAAGCAATGTGTGCGCTTCTTCCAGGTCCTGGCTTTGACTGATCAGGGCTTCGCATTGTTGCCGCGCCAAGTCCACCCGACCTAACAGGATATGATGATATATTTCTTGCAATGAAGGATGGGTCTGCGGCATGGTTTTCGCCCTTGCAAAACAGCACTTGTTCTCATCTTAATACGGGTTTTCGCAATCCCGCGGGTTCGTTCTCAAAATCGTTTCCATATTGGATAAGCCGATGTTTGCAGGTTTGCTATGATGAAGGGAATGGAGTAGACAGGGTGAATCAAGATGGTATTTGCAACCCGCACTGTTGCCGTTGGCGATACGGCCCCGCTGTTCAACCTGCCTGACCAGACCGGAAAAGCCACGGTGTTGCGGGATAAAGCAGGCTCACGGTTATTGCTTTTCTTTTACGCCAAGGATGCGTTGCCGGCCTGCGAGGAAGTGGCCTGCCTGATGCGCGATTTAAAGCCCCTTTGGCAGCAGTATGATATCCATCCATACGGGATTAGCCTGGATGCACCCGAAGCACGGGCCGAGTTTGCCTTGCACCATAACATTCCCTATCCGCTTCTATCGGATCTGGATCAGGAATGCAGCCTGCGCTACGGGGTATGCGGCGTTTCCAGCCCTGATCAGTCAAAATCGACCCTGACCTACGCGCGATGCGCCTTTTTGCTGGATGAAAATCTGCGCGTCCTGAATATCTATCGCTTACTGGACTTGCAGGATTTCCAGTCGGAAATCGCAGCGGATCTGGCAGCCTATTTCCCGCCTGTTGAAACCAAAATCATCCGGCATTATACCCACGCGCCCATTGTTATTATTCCCAACGTGTTGCCGCAGGCCATGTGCCAGGAACTCATCCGCATTTGGGAAACGGAGGGGAACGAGGACTCCGGCTTTATGCGCCCGGATGGGGATAAAACCATCGGCGTTTACGATTACAGCTTCAAAATCCGCCGGGATCACTTCATCCAGGAAGGTGATATGAAGGTGCGGCTGGATCGGCTGATGAAGCGACGGGTTTTCCCGGAAGTACAGAAAGCGTTTCAAGTCGAACTTTCCCGGAGGGAGGATTACAAGATAGCCTGCTATGACGGATCGCGCGGTGGATATTTTCGCAAGCACCGGGATAACACCTCCGGCGGAACCGCCCATCGGCAGTTTGCAATGACGCTGAACCTGAACGTAGGCGAATACGAAGGCGGCTACCTGCGCTTCCCTGAATATGGCCCGCACCTGTATCAGGCGGAAACCGGCAGCGCCATCATCTTCTCCTGCTCGTTGATGCATGAGGCGACAGACGTGACGCAAGGAAAACGCTTTGCCCTGCTCTCCTTTTTCTACGATGATGAGAATGCCGAGCGGCGGGTGATGTATGAGCAAAAGTACGGGGGAGAGTATGAAACCATCCGGGTCGAATCTTATTGAAGCGGAGACACTGCCCAGCTTTGACGATATCCTGCGGGCGGAGAAGCGCCTGGAAGGGCATATTATCCAAACCCCCTTGCTGGTCTCAGAGCGCCTGGATGAAATCACCGGCGGGCATATCCTGCTGAAGCCGGAAGTTTTGCAAAAGACGGGTTCGTTTAAGTTTCGCGGGGCGTACAATTTCATTAGCCAATTGGATCGCCAGACCCGCCAGCGAGGCGTATTAGCCTACTCTTCCGGTAACCATGCACAGGCCGTGGCCTATGCCGCCCAATTGTTCGATATTCCGGCAACCATTGTCATGCCGTCCGACGCCCCGAGAATTAAGATTGAGAAGACTCAATCTTATGGCGCATCCGTCGTTCTGTACGATCGACAAGCGGAATCCCGCGAAGCCATTGCGCAAGCCCTGGCGGAGGAATCCGGGGCCACCTTGCTGCCCCCCTATGATCATCCGTACACCATTGCCGGGCAAGGCACCGTGGGGATGGAAATTTACAGAGAAGCCAATGCAAGACACATTAAACTGGATAAGCTGCTCGCCCCATGCAGCGGCGGCGGCCTGATTGCCGGATGCGCACTGGCCATTAAGGCCATGAGCCCCGAAACGGAAATTTATTCCGTGGAACCGGAGGGGTTTGATGATACGGCGCGGTCGCTGCAAGCCAAACAGCGCCAGCGAAACGCACCCGGCGCAACAACCATGTGCGATGCCTTGATGATGCCGGAGCCCGGCCGGTTAACTTTTCAGATTAACGCCCACCATCTCCATGGCGGCCTGGCCGTGACCGATGACGAGGTGAAAGCCGCCATGCGGTTTGCTTTCGAGCATCTGAAGCTGGTGGTGGAACCGGGTGGGGCTGTGGCGTTGGCCGCCGTGTTATCCGGAAAAATCAAGGCTTCAGGTCAAATAGTTGCCGTGGTGCTTTCCGGAGGCAATGTGGATGTGCAGCGCTTTGCTGAAATCCTGGCGGGCTGAAACAGACCGGCCCCTCAGCCCATTCGTCCCGGCTCCGTTATTTGCCTTGGAGATGTTCCTTATCCCCGTTCGATAATCAAAAGTTAATACTGATTAAATCATCCTTGATTTTGGATGATTCCGGGGAAACTGCTTTTATCATGAACATGTTAAGTCCGTACTCAAACTCAACATCAAGGACTAATCGGGCTCCCGACTTGGGAGCCTTTTCCTTGTCTTAAATCAAACCGAATCCACTACCAGCGGCACG
This sequence comes from uncultured cyanobacterium, assembly GCA_937922745.1. Lineage (GTDB taxonomy): Bacteria > Cyanobacteriota > Vampirovibrionia > Vampirovibrionales > JAGQHJ01 > CALAJO01. The sequence goes on along the minus strand of CALAJO010000005.1, from coordinate 30,779 downwards.
AAGCGGACACTCCCCAAGCGATGGTATTCGTAGTGGGTTTGGCTGTGCCGCACCACTTTAAACAGCTCCTGCTGATCCTTGACGACTGTCTTGGGAATGACCATGACGCCCTCCTGGGATGAAAGCTGCGCCAACAGGGCCGGCGGAAAGGTCTCCGCCGCCGCTGTCACGATGATTCGATCAAAGGGGGCCTCATCCGGGAGCCCCTGGGAGCCATCGCCCACGGTGATTTGAAAGTTGATGATATGATGCGCCGTCAACGTTGCCTTGGCTTTTTCGGCCAGGCTCTCATGCCGCTCGATGCTGCAAACGAATTCGCATATTTTGCAGAGAATGGCCGTCTGGTACCCTGAGCCCGTGCCGATTTCCAAAATCTGATGGTTTGGCTTCAGATCCAGCTCCTGGGTCATCAACGCCACCATATACGGCTGGGAGATGGTTTGCTTGCAATCGATAGAAGACGGGTTATCTGCATAGGCCTCCTCCAACGAGTTAAACGGGGCAAAACGATGCCGCTCGACCTGCTCAAAGGCATTAAGAACCTTCCTGTCGTTGATCCCGCGGGCTTTAAGCTGGGTTTCAATCATCCGCCGTCGAAGGATTTTGGCTTCGTTCGTATCAAAATCAACCATCCAGCTCCCTCCATCGTTGCAACTTGTAAAAGCTACACAGGATCTTATCATTTTAAGGCGTCAAGCACCTTAGCCGATGGTCTTTATCTTGCATCGGTCGCCACAAGTTCGCAGAATAAGATTTAACGTTTCAGAAATTTATCCACCCAGGTAAACAGGGAGGTAAGTTCAAACGGCTTGGGGAGGTACAAGTCGGCCCCGGAGCCAAGCGCCGTTTCACGGTCATGCACGCTGGAGATGCAGATGATATGCATCATCTTGAGGTTTTCCTGCTGGCGAACCCACTCGCAGAGATCCCAGCCGCAGGTTTCCCCGTGGATGAGCGGATCGACCAGCAGCAGATCGAAATACTCGCGCTCCATAAAGCTGCGGGCTTCTTCGTGGCTAATGCAGGTTTCAATCTGGTATCCCTGCATTTCAAGCGTACTTTTTAGCAGGAAGGCCAAGGCCGCATCGCCTTCGGCAATCAGGATGCGGCGGACACGCTCCGGCTCGGCCGTGATGCTGCCGGTCAGCTTCAAGCGCTCGCTGGCCCAATTGCTGCCGTACTTGCCTTTGGCAATGTTTTTCATCTCCAGCGCGCTGTTAAACACCGACATATAATTTCGGAAATTACGGTTTTCGCTGGAAACCACCCCAATACTAAGGCACACAAAGGGCACACGCTGGCTAATCTGCTCGTTGACGACTGAAATCAGGTAGCCGCGCTTCTGATCCTTGTCGGAATAGAAGTTGGAAACAACGTCATCAAACTGGCTGCACATATGCTCGGCAATCCGTTCGGCTTTTTCCGGCGATGTCAGCACCAGGAAGGTCTCGCTGTCCGTCTGGCCCACAATATCCGGCGGCAGGATAATGGACTTCAGCAGGGACGCCAGCGTTTTCAGGATCTGCTCGCTGGGGATTTTGCCGTACACTTCGTTGTAGACGGCAAAGTTGTTGAGTTCAACCAGCAGAAACGCCCAGGGCAATTCCAGATTGATCTTTCGCTGGATCAGACGGGAGAACAGCGGCAAGCCGGGCAGGCGAGTCTGGCTGTTGGATAGCAATTCCACGTTTCGGCGCAGGTGAACCAGGAGACGGACGGCAAACTCTTCGGATTCAATATCCGTCGTCAGGTAGTCGTCGGCGCCGCTTAAAAAGTATTCAATCCGTTGGTCTTTATTGGCCGTCGCGGAGGAAACCACGATAATCGGACGGTGTTCCGTCATCTGGCCGCGCACTTCCTGGCAAAACAGGGCGGCGTTCTCATCCAGCGAATCCAGGAATAACACCACCAAGTCCGGCAACAGCGAGGGCAGGCTTTCCTTGGCCTCCTGTATCGTGTTCATCTCAATGGCCTGAACCAGGGCTTCCTGGTTCAACTCCTGGCGAAGCACCTCGGTCAGTTCAGCGGGCGGCGTCCCGATTATCTGAACCAGTTGGAAGGTCATCAGAGGGCCTCCTCTTCATCCTTCAAGCGGGCTGCCGCTTGGCGCTCCGGCGTGGCAACCGGGAGAACCACGGTAAAAGTCGTTCCCTTCTTGTTTTCGCTTTGCACAAAAATCTGGCCGCCCATGGCGTTGGTCAGCGACTTGGTGATGTAAAGCCCCAGTCCGGTGCCCTCTACCTCACGCGTTAAGGGGTTATCGATGCGAGAGAACTTGTTAAAGATATTTGGCAGATGCTCTTCCGGAATGCCAACCCCTTGATCCTCAATGTCTATCTTGATCTTGTCATTATCCTCCGGATGCAACTGGGCCTTTACCCGCACTTCGCTATCCGGGTAGGAATACTTGGCGGCGTTATCAATCAGGTTCAGCAGCACCTGTTCCAGCTTGTCCGGGTCAGCCCACACTTCCGGCAAATCTTCCGGAATGTTGATCTTGAAAACCCTTGGCTCCGGTAACTTTCCTTCCACGCTTTGCACAATGCGCTCCACCGTACGCTTCAGCGGGATCGGCCGGAAGATAAACTGCGTCTTCTGCGCGCCCAGTTTGGACACGGTTAACAGGTTCTCGACCAGTCGGGTCAAGCGATCCGCCTGGTGCTTGATGATGGTGATAAAACGCTTTTGCTGCTCGGTATCCAGATTGGCGCCATACCGGAGCAGCGTATCCGCAAAGCCTTTAATGCTGGTCAACGGTGTCCTGAATTCATGGCTCACCGTGCTGACAAAGTCCGCGTGGGCCTGCGTAAGCGCCATATCTTCCGAGAACGGCTCGACCCAGAACAGGATGGTTTTCTCATCCAGCCAGTCATACTTTACCTTAACGCGCACCCATTGCTGGGAGGCGGTTTCAAACAACGCCGTATGGATGGGTAGCTTTTCCAGGGGCTTGAAGGGCTTGCCCTGGCAAAACGGCGCATTGGTCTTGGCATCAACCTGGATAAAGTCCTTGGTCTGCTTGCCGTTCAGTTCCGCAGCCGAGCCTTCCCGGATGCCATCCAGGGCCGGGTTGCACTCGGATACTCTCCAAGTGCCGTCCCCATCCAGGCTAAAAATCATGACGCCGGTTGATAACTGGTCCAGAAATGGTTTGGGATTATTCATCGCGCGCTTCAGTGATCACTCTCTATCTAGCGCTCATTATGTCAAAACAAACCCCATTCGACAAACACTGGGGAGAGTATATTTTTAGGGTTCAAGTTTCAAAAGGTTATGGAAGTCATCTCGGGTTCAATGGCCCAAAATGGAGATGGCCAGAACAGGAAAGGTTGATGCTTTGGCCTTGCTGTACTAGACTGAAAGAGAAAGATATTTACTGCTACAACCAGAGGACAGGGCAATGACGAAATATACGGTTGCGGTTTTAGGAGCCACCGGGCTCGTGGGCCAAAAAATTATGGAAATCCTGGAAGAGCGCAATTTTCCGGTGAAGACCTTGAAACCTCTGGCCAGCAGCCGTACTGCCGGTGAAACCGTCATGTTTCAAGGCAAGCCTTATATTGTGGAAGAAGCCAAACCAGAGAGCTTTGAGGGCGTGGATATCGTCCTGGCTTCCGCTGGGGCCGGCGTAAGCGAAAAGCTGGTGCCGGAAGCTGTAAAGCGTGGGGCGGTTGTCGTGGATAACACGAGCCACTTCCGTTTGCATGAGGATGTGCCGCTGGTGGTTGCCGGTGTCAATGACGAGGCCCTGAAAAATCACCAGGGGATTATTGCCAACCCCAACTGCTCCACCATGCAATTGATGCCGGTCTTCAAAAAATTGCACGAAATCGGCGGTCTGCAGCGGGTGATCGTCAGCACATACCAATCCGCAAGCGGCGCCGGCAAGGAAGCCATGGACGAGCTTCGCGAAGTGACCAAAGAAGTGATTGCCTCAGACTTCAAAACCCGTGGCAAGGCCGAAGTTTTTCAGCATCCGTTGGCTTTTAACCTGATCCCGCATATCGATAAGTTTATGGAAGACGGCTACACCAAGGAAGAATTCAAGGTGGTTGCGGAAAGCCGCAAGATCCTGGGGCTGCCCAACCTGCGCATTACCGCAACGGCCGTTCGCGTCCCGGTTTTTGTAAGCCACAGCGAATCCGTCACGATTGACTTTGAGCGCCCGGTGTCTCCGGAGCAGGCCGTTGCTGCGCTAAAAACCGTACCGGAAGTGACCGTGTTCGAGCGCCCCGAAGATTACCCGACACCTCAGCAGGCAGAAGGGACGGATCCTGTCCTGGTGGGCCGTATCCGGCGCGATACCTCCAACCCGGAAACGGGGTTAAATATGTGGGTTGTTGCCGATAACCTGCGGATTGGGGCCGCCTTAAACGCGGTTAAGCTTGCCGAGGCATTGGATCGCATGGGGCTGGTGCGTAAGACAGGGAAAGTCGCCGAGGCCGTATAGCCACATCATCAGTTAGCGTTGATGCACTTGGGGAGGAAACACCGGATGATGCAACCGTTGAATTGTGAGATGGTCACCGCCATTGTGACCCCGTTTACTGCCGAGGGCCGGCTGGATACACCTGCCTTGGAACGCCTGGTTGAGCATCTGATTGCCACAGGCTCCGATGGAATCCTGGTGAACGGCTCCACCGGGGAAAGCCCCACGGTTTCCAAAGTTGAGAAGATCGAGGCCCTTAAAATCGTCAAGCGCGTTATCGGTAGCCGGGACGTAAAGCTGATTGCCGGAACGGGAACCAATGATACCCAGTCCACCATTGAACTTTCCAAAGCCTCTCTCGACGTGGGTGTGGATGCCCTGCTCGTGGTGGTGCCCTATTACAACAAGCCTTCCCAAAAAGGGATGCTGGCCCATTACGGGGCGCTTGCGCAAGCCGTTGACAGCCCGATCATCATCTACAACATCCCTGGCCGCAGCGTGGTGAACATGCTGCCGGAAACCATGGCAACGCTGGCCGAAAGATACCCGAATATCATTGGCGTCAAACAAAGCAACCCGGATATGGATCAAGTGAGCGACATCCGGCGCAAAACCGCGGATACATTCCAAATTTGGTGCGGTGATGACAGCCTGACGGTTCCGTTTATGGCCCTGGGGGCTATCGGGGTTTTTAGCGTGGCCTCCCACGTTACCGGCAACCTGATTCGGGATATGGTAAAGGCCTTTAAACAAGGCGATACCCGGAAGGCGCTGGACTTGCACCTTCGGCAGATGGATATCTTCAAGGAGCTGTTTTTCCTGCCGAACCCCACGGTGGTGAAAGCCTGCCTCGCAAAGATGGGCATTATCGAAGGGCATCTGCGCCTGCCCCTGGTTCCGCCCGATGCGGATGAGATGTTACGTATAGACCAGTTGATGAAACAAATTCAGGCCCTTCAGCCGCAGAAGACACTGTCCTGATGCGAGGAGCAGGATTCGTGCCGAAGCCCCTTTTCTTCATCCTGCTTTTTCTTCTGTTTCTCACCGGATGCAGCCAGCCTATCTCCCGCTACGGCTATACAGCCAAGGATGTGCAACCCTCCATGGGCAAATATTACTATCCGAAAACCGTTGTGCTGGAGTGCGTTAATGAATGCCTGGTTGCATATGAGAAAAAGCGCGGCCCGCTGGACGAACAAACAGGGCCTTACTGCCTAAAAGTTTGTCATTGCGTAACGAGCGAGTTGCAAAATACCATGCGATATAATCGCTTTGACGATATGCGGGAAAAAATGCGTAAAAACGAAACCATTCGCAAGCAGGATTTGAGCGTCTACAACAAAACGCTTTCGACTTGCGGTTATCCCCAGGATTAGGCAAAGGTTTTAAACGTCATTGAGACATTTTTATCAATGACTTTCTGGACGGCTTCAATCTCGGTTTGGACGGATTTCTGCTGGGTATCCACCCGGCGAAGCTGGAGTTCAAGCGATTCATCCAGGCTTTGCATCGCGTTAATACGTAGCTGGATTTGAATGGCTTCCGGCGAATCGGGCTCCAAGTTTGTGGCCACGGTAAACAGTTGGTTGGTAATATTGGCAAGCTGCATCCGCGATTGGTTAACCTGCTGTCCGGTAAACTCCAGGTCACTCTTGCGCGATGTAAGCAGTAAGAATCTTGCTTGGCTTGCGGCCATTCCCATAGAGGGCTTTCCTCTCCATCGACTTCTTCTCGAATACGCCAGTAACAGCGACTCTTCTCTCTGTTTTTTTCGTCATATGGAAAGGTGAACTTTAATGGATGTAACGATTGCGTTTGTTTTTGTTTACAAAGAGGTTAAATTTGGCAATTTTAAAGCATCGCCTTATCGCAAAACCGGGTAGCATTTTGCCACCCTATAAAAATAAAGGATTTTTCTGAATTGAAAATAGCTGAAGTCGCCAAATAAACCGAGAGTCTCGATTTTATAGGAAGACACACGCAAAATAGAGGCCAGGAGAATGTTACAAGGTTGTTGTCCTGTTATTCAAGCTTAGGCGGTATCCCGAGGTCGTTACCAAGCCTTACTAAACAAACTCTCAGAGCGTTTAGAGGATTAGGGCTGGCCTTGTGTAAAATGCGGATGAAAAACTATCGAAGCGCTCGCAGTCGCTACAAGTTAATGTTTCAATCATTCGATAATATGTATTCAACTGTAAAGGTGGCTGACGATCTGGGTCGAAGGCAGGTTTTCCAGCAAGGCTAACTGATATGCTTTGGCCTTGGCCTTATACTTCGCTTGCAAGGCCGTATCGGTAAAATAAGTTTCCAGCCAAGCCATGGCATCGTTCAAATCTGGGGCGTAATGGCCGCCATGCTGTTCCAGTTGGCTATAAAGCTGATGGAATTCCGGGGGGCCGCAAAAGGCCGCTGCGGGCACACCGTTGGCAAGCGCCGATTGCAGGACGGCAGAGAAGAAGGAAACGGCTACATCAATTCCTTGAAAGATGGGCGTGTTGTCAACCCGGCTTTCCAGCAGCAGGATGTTGTTTCGGGGCGGGATGATGGCTTTGAGGCGGGCGATGTCATCCCGGTAATGGGGCTTGATGAGGATGCCAATATCCGGGTGCCGTGCCGCGAAATCAAAAATCCCCTGGTAAACCAATAACATCACCTCGCAGCTCATGCCACTTCCGTCCAGGGGTTGGGTAAATACGCCTACCATGCCGCAAAATCCTTGATCAAAGCGCTCAATTGGGTTTTTTGCGCTGTCCGCCAAAAGCGGGGCTTCCCACTCCGGGTTGCCCACAATGCGATATTGTCCGGCATTACAACCGGCGGCTTCATACACTGCTTGCGCGGCCTCGTCGCTGACGAAAAACGTGTCGAAGTCCAGGCAGTCCATGCAATCGCGCAGGGCTGCCACCCCGAACTGCACGCCATGAATCCGGGTATCCCGGTGATGGTGTTTCCGGAGTTGGCTCAAAATCGTCAAAAAATGCACGTCCAACGTGCCGATGATATGCTGGCCGGGGAAGAAGGCAAAAACCTGGTTCAGGGAAACGGCGGTTTTCTTCAGGTGCCCGTATTGCGCCGCGGCATTCAGGAGTAACATCTTCTCCTCCAGCGGCAAACCGGTTTCCAAGACTGACGCGATCCGCTCCTGGTTTGCCGGGAAAAGCGCCTTATCGAACGTCTGGTACTCCCCGCCCTTGGATGGGCTCAAATAGGGCACATGGTGCAGGGAAAAGAGGAAATGGTTCATCACGGCCGGGCCCAGCACGTCCATATAGATATCCGCATCGAGGTGGGCCATAAAGGCAATCAGTTTGACCCGCTTTCGCTCCACCAGAAGCCTTTCGATCACGGGCTTTAAAACCTTCAGCCGGGCGGGGATGTTGCTGGGCTTGCCGATGGAAAAAACGATGGCGGCTTCCGGCTCCATTTTTACCAGCAGTTGCACATTCTGGAACAGCGCGGGCAGGCTGAAGTTTCCGCGAAGGGAAACAATGAGCTGCAATCCCTTTCGGCTCAACAACGTGTATATCCACGGGTTACCGTAATACACCTCCAGCCGGGCAAACAGGTAAGCCTTGCGGTAAAGCAGCAGGAACGGCCGGGTTGCCTTTTCCAGCAGCCAGGCAACAGGGTAAAGCAGCGAGAGCGCAAAAGCCAGGAGCGGTTTGACCTGATGACGGTAAAACCGGCGCATGGCCCTGTAAACTTCCCGGAATAAGCCCAGGACGGTTTTTCTCGGCTGCCGCTTAAGACCGGAGAAAAATCGAACCAGGGCCGGTTCCCCGGCTGCGTGAGACAGCGCATCTTCCTGGTCTTCAGACGCCGCCAGGATATCATCTGCGTAAGGGTCTTTCAGGATTTCGGCATGCTCGGCCTGGTATTCGCTTTCCAACTGTTTGAGCGCCACATGCAAAAAATGGGGGGAAGCGTTGGGATTCAGCGGCAACAGGATTACCTGCACGTTGGGCTTGTTGCCTAGCAGGGCTTGCACCTCAGCCGGACTGAGCAAACCGGTAAAGAGGACATATTGGTGCTGCTCGCTGGAACTGGCTTGATGCCCGGCAATCAACCCGGCCAGCGCCTCCACCATCATCAGCTCCCCGTTAAACCGAGACAGCGATAAAAAGCGGATAAACGGCTTGCGTAGCTCAACCGCCGGATCCTTTAGCGCGTAAAACCCCGGATCCCAATGCTGCAAGGTATTGCTGCGCTGTAACGCAAACTGTTTGCAGCGTGTCCAATGGGCCTGTCCCGTTCCGGCCTCCGGCAATCCGCAAAAACGATACTGCCCAGGGGAAAACAGGTTGAGCTTCTCTATTTTATGCCGGGTCTTCGGCGACTGGATATACAGGCAAAGCCCGGGACGTTGGACATAGTGTGCCAAGTGCGAAAGGAACAGCGGATCATTATGTCCACCGGCGTAGAGAATATGCTGTTGGGGGAGATCAACCATCAGGTAAAATCATCAAGGGTTATGCAAGCGTGATGTGCTTGGTATTTTAATGTGAATTTTTAAAGCGTGCAAGGAACCAGCGTGTCCAGCACATCCGAAAGCCTTTGTTGGTAAGGTTTTTCAAAATGGGGAATAAAAAAATTGCCCCTCAATGCTTTGTCCATTGTTTGGTTTGTTTCTGCCCCAGGCTGGCTCAATTGGGCGTCCAATGCTTCGACAACCGCTTCTGGCATTGTAACCACGGGCAAAACCTGATCGTAACCCAGTTCCTGGCGCCGGATGGTGTGGCTGAAATCCAGGGCAAGGGCCGGCTTGCCGATATACAAGGCTTCCATCAGCGTGGTGGAATAAACCGAGACGGCCAAGTCCGCCAACTTCAGGCTTTCAGGCAGGCTCAGTCCTCCCGGGAGCGTGACATGGCATCGAGTGCCAAGCTGTTGAATCGACGCTTGCAAATCAGGCGGAATATCCGCCTGTGTTTCGGCTGGGTGCATGGCCACCAGCAGCTTGCAATGGGGATTCACGTCCAGGCAGTATTTCAGCAGGGCCGCGATAAAGTCCCGCTTGATTGCGGCCGTCATCAAGCCTTTGTTGGGCTGGGTGTATGCAACAATCAGCTGGCTATTTCCCTTCCATCCCAGCAGTTGCCGGTAATGTCCCGTATCGACTTGGGCCACAATCGTTCGGAGCTTGTCCGCATCGGGGTTGCCTATGATATAAACCCCTTCCAAGTTTGGGTACTGATCGGCCTCCAGCACGTTCCGTGTCAGTTCGTTCCATACGAAATATGCGTTAAACCTTGCCAGATGAAGCGTTCGGGTGGGAGGCTTCATTCCGTGCTGGAAATTGAGGAGCCGAAATCCATAAACCTCACGCAGTTGAGAGCAAAGCACACTATAAATATTGGACTCTAGGGCGCCCAGGACAATTGCCGGGCGGGTGGCTTGAAACAGCGCGTCACACGTTAGGAGTTTATCCAGGATAGGAAAGAGCTTCTGGAACTGGTTGCAGAGAAAGGCCCGGTCTTCTGCCGAGGCCAGGCTGGCCAGGGCATGCTGCCTCTCCCTGATATCCGCTGCAAGGGCCTTTGCCAAAGCGGGGCTGGAATAAGACTGGTTGTCCAGTATCACGACCGGTGAAATCTCGGAAAGGCTTTCGATGATAGACTTTGGTAGATCGAACTTGCCATTATAGAAGTAGAGGCAAACCGGTTGGCGCTTCGCCAGAATCTGCAAGGCATCGATAAAGCTGTCCAAGCCCCGTTTGCTGCCCACAAAAGCAAAAACGCCGCCCTGCGAAATCGTGTCCTGCCCCGGCGGCGCCACCCGATTGGCGGCCAGTTGCGCAAACCGTTCACTCAAAGTTTCGGCCATTAGCGAGGACTCAAGGCGGTATTGGCGATATTGGCTTCGTTTGCTCGATTTGAGAAACGCATCCAGCATTGTCCGGTTTAGTAAAATATCCACAAAAATGGGCGCATTACTGTCCTTGATATCCGGCAGGCTGCGGTAGAAACAGAATTCGGACCGGCAGAGCAAATGCTGAACATTAAACCGATACGCCTTCTCCAAATCAATCCTTGCACCCCGAAAATGAAAGAAACCGGGAAACGCGTCCCCAATCTGCTGAACCAGGCTGTCTGTGGTCTGGTAAGCATGCAGGTAAATATCGTCCGCATCGCTCTCAACGGGTGGCAGCACAACCATTGCAACATTGGGAGGCAGTTTCTTCTCAAGCTGCTTTTGGCTCGGCGTTAACGCGTAGCATTCAATATGGCTGGAGCAAAACAGTCCATGGGGTTGTTTTGCCCGATCATGCAAGTACTGCAAGGTATAGTATGAAAACGCTGGCGTTAAAACCACGTTTCTCGAAAAAAGGCGCTTGCTCAGGAAGGAAATCAATTTAAGGGGCTTTCGTCCTGTCTTCTACCCCGGCTTTTAAATCAGGGCGTTTACGACCATATTATAATCAAAGGTCGTATCCGCCAGCATAATTCTTTCAATCAGCCCATTCCCCGGCGAGAGTGTCGGAGCGTTGGCGAAATACTGGTTTATGCGAAGTTCCGCGCCGGAGCCAAATACGATTCGTAACGCATCCAAGTCTGTGTCTGCATCGCTGCCATCCACCGCCTGGAAGGTGACGTTGCCGCTGGCTGCTATTGTCCGCAGATCCAACACATCCAGCAAACCTGCCGTATCTTGGATTACGCGCTGCTCGCTGGTGGCGGACAGAATACGATAGGTGTCATCCGAAATGCCCCCCATCAAAGTGTCATTCCCCCAATCGGATATTAAGACATCCCTGTCCGACTCGCCGTATAAAACGTCGTCACCTTGGCCGCCGGTCAAGGTGTCGTTGCCGGTTCCGCCCCAAAGGGTATCGTTGCCGTCATCGCCAAAAAGCATATCATTCCGCGAATCGCCATTAAGCAGATCGTGCCCGGTTCCGCCATACAGCGTATCATTACTGCCCCCGCCCCACATGGTATCGTTGCCGCCCAAGCCATAAAGACGATTCGCCCCGGCGTTGCCGCGAATGGCGTTGTGGAGTTCATTCCCCGTTCCGTGAATTGATCCGGCCGACTGGCTCAGGATCAGGGCTTCGACATTGGGAGTCAGCCTGTACGATACCGTACTTACCACCGTATCATTCCCGTTATTGGCGTCCTCCACAACCATATCGGTGGTGGAAATAATGGAATACGTGTCGTCGCCGGATCCACCCAGTAGCAAGTCGGTGCCCGGGCCTCCTTTAATGGTATCGTTCCCCGGCCCGCCATAAATCTGGTCGTAGTGGTTGCCGCCCAGCAGGACATCGTTGCCCTCGTTCCCATAAATCGTGTCCGCGCCAACGCCACTGCGAATAGTATCATTACCGGCCAGGCCATCAATAATATCTTCCTGCGGCGTCCCGATGAGGAAATTATCACCTTGGTCGAGAAAGGTTGTGGGAATGATGCCCAAGTGGTTAAATCCTTGATTCATCCAGTCCACGTTAGTTTGCAAGGCGAGAAGCGTGCTTTGCAAACCAGGATCGGCGGTGATCAAAGGCAATATATCCGTGAATTGCAGCGTCACATCGCCCAGCCGTATCGATTCAACCTGCCCCGTTCCGGCAGAGAGCAGGTTGATATCGGCTGTGCTGTTGTCAAAGAACTGCGCCATGGTTATCGTGCTGCCGGTATTGATATAAACCGCCAGTTGGTCGATCCACGTATCCGCATCGGGGCCATCCAACGCAACCCAACTCGCAATGTCAGCCAGCAGAAAGACGCTCATGTCAAGGATATCCTGGCCCTGGCTATCCAGGATGAATTCATGGCCGCCCGATGCGATATAGACAAAGGTATCATCGCCTGCCCCGCCGGAAAGGAAATCGTTTCCGAGACCGCCGAGCAATGTATCATTGCCGTCCTGTCCCCAGATGACATCATGCCCAGCCAACCCACTCATCAGGGTTGCGGAAGCATTGCCCAGCAGGAAGTTATGGTGGGCATTTCCCGTGGCGGTCGTAACAGGGAAGAACTCCAGGAGAATCAGGTTTTCCAGGTAGATTGGCAATGTGTAATCAACGCTGGCAATCACCGTATCAATCGTACGGCTTGCAGTATCTACGACCCGATCGCCGAGATTATCCACCCAGAATAGATCGTAGCCGCCCTGGCCGTTCATGGTGTCGGCATTGGCCCCGCCGTTCAGCTCATTTTGCAGATGATCGCCTATCAGGGTATCCCGGCCAAGCCCGCCAGTTGCCGCCTCAAAACGGCTAACCATCTTTAGGCCGGATGCCGCGCCAACAATGCGGCCGTTCAGCAGGTTAATCGTGACGCTGCGGGTTGCCCCCGCGGCTGAAATGACGTCCTGCAAATCAGGGTTGCCCGTGCCAACAACCTGCTCGATGCTGAAGGTACGAATGGTAAACGTGTCAAATGTGGCCCTTCCGGTATGCAGGTTAAATTCCGTGTTGTAAATCTCGAAGCGGTTCCGGTACTGTGTCCAATAGCGGTTTGAAATCTCGACCGTATCAAAGCCTGCGCCGCCATGGATGTAATCGTTGCCCGGCAAAAACGTCACGTGAATCCAGTCGTTGCCGCCTTGGCCGTAAATCGTGTCGTCTCCGGCGTAGCCAAAAATCACATCGTGGCCGTTGCCGGCTCTAATGGTGTCCCGTCCATTGGTTCCGTAGATATTCATCTCTTCCTAGCGTCTCAGTTTCAGCCCAAATGAAGCAAGCTGGAAAAAACTTCCAAATCTCTCCCAAACATTATAAAGCCATCTTTTGAAAACGGCTTCAACATATGGGACTGTTTAATGAAAAATAAATCATGAAGCCGATTTTGGGAAAAGCAGTTCTACCGCGCGCATGGACTGTAACGCCGCATCGAACGAAACCCATTCTGCCGGAAAATGCTTCGGATTGGCCGCCCCTTCCAGAAAGGTTTGCATCTGGTGCAGAAAACCGGGCTTTGCCAGCCGATCAGCCTTGGTTACAGGCACTTCCTCCACGCCGGATAAGGATCTGATAATTGTTTTCTCAAGCGGGGACACTATCACTTCCTGCTTCGCCAGGAAGAAATGCATGCGCCATCCGCCGGGGGAGTCCAAATTGCTCAGAAATGTGACGGTATGGTTGTGTTCGGTCTGGTAAACAGCCGTCCGGTACTGCATTTCGTCGATTGGTTCCAGGTAGTTCCACCGATGCAGATGAAGCAGCTCGGTTGGTGCGCCTGCCAGAAACGTCATCAAATCAATCCCGTGGATGCTGTTCATCATGGGCCAGAAGTGGCGGGTCAATTCATCCCGGTGTTCAAAATCCTTCAGGCGCTCCGGCATTACCAGCTCGGCAGAGAATGAGGGCGAGGCTTGCAGCAGTGGCATAATCTGCTGGATGTTGCCGTAAAAACGACGGTTTAGGCCCACAAAAACGACATCGGGCAGCAGGGGACGCAACGCCTCGGCCTGCTGAACGGTATAGCTCAACGGCTTTTCAAGGAACGTCGGGAGGTTCAGCGGCTTCAAGTCCGACAGGATCTGCGGGTACGCGGATGGCTGCGCCAGCAGCATTACGGCCTGTGCCTGACTTTCCTTAACCAGCGTCCTGGCATCCGGGGAGAAATGCGGAATCCGGTTTTCCTCGGCAAAAACCCGGCCCCGATCGCTTCGCGTGCAGACCCCGACGACCTCCGCCCCCAGCAGGCGGATGGCTTGTAGGTGAAACGGCGCAATATTTCCGGCCCCGATAAATGCAATCCGCAAGGGCTAACCTCCTAGGTAAAGTGGAACGAAACGGCTTCTATGGCGGATTGATCCGTCCAGGCAATAGTCCTGCCTTCCTGCGAGGACTTCATGGCCAGCGCCAGCACCTGAAGCGCATGATGCCCGTCTTCCAGCGTTGGGATAGAAACCTTATCATCGCAGAGCGCGCGAATCCCTTTTGCCATCATCTCTTCCAGGTTAAACCCATAAGGTTCCGGCGGATCGATCATCACTTCCTGGTGGGTTTTGTAGTACGGCTCCTGCCAGTTTTCCCTGGGCTGTCGAAACCAGAGCCATTGGTAGCCCCGCTGATCCAGGAACTGAATCTTCCCGCGCTCGTAGAGCAATGTAATGTTCGCCCCGGCCGTGGAGTCTGAAAGCAGATTCAGCACAAAGCGCCCATTGGGATAGTTGACGATCAGCGTCCCGGCGTCATCCTTAAACTGCTCCCCGCGCGGGCTGGGAATCGTCCCCAACTCCAGCTGGGCGTAAACATCGGTTGGCGTCGCACCAAACAAGTAATTGGCCAGATCGACGTAATGGATGCCTACACAGCCCAACCCGACCGCGCCGGCGGAAATGACAACAGATTTCAGCTGGCCGGCATCCAGTTTTGAGAGGGTTTGCGGGGCGAACGCGCTGGTAAAGCGACGGTAAAACGGAACCAGGATGGTGGGCTTGTTGACAGCCTGCTGGTATAAGGCCAGCATGGCGCGCGACTCCTCCATTGAGGAAGCTGAGGGCTTTTCAATCACAATGCGGGGGATGTTGCGAACCAGGAAATGCTTGAAAACGCCCATCCGGCCCAAATTTGGGCGCGCATCCACGGCGATGTCAAACGCGATGTTGTCCGGTACTTCCGCAATATCGGCATAATGTCGGCTTCCATGGTTGGTTGGGAATTTGGGATCCACCGTGTACAGGTTCAAGTCTTCGCCAAAGACTGTCTCCAGCGCTTTTTGATAGCGCTTTCCCATTACGCCCAGTGCGACCAGCAGTGCATTCGTCATCTCTGTCTCTCTCCTTGGGAAGGCTTTACACCGAGGTTAGCATAGTCCCATCCTGCCGACAAGAAGCGCACCTCAGGGTCACGGGCGCAGATCTTGCAGCAATTCCCTGGATACGAGCGTAAAACTCTCCCCATTAATATCAACATACGCCCCTTCATACGGCGGATACCAGAAGGCGCGAACTTTTCGCTTGATTTCCTCAACCGTGTCGGTCTCGGACACCTTGCGCAGGGCTTCAAAATCGGCGCGGGTAATATATTTTCCGCCTTGCAGCTGGGGGATTCTCGGCAAGGGTTGGCCGGAAGCTATCAGATCCATCACATATTGAAAAAGCTCAAACATGACGCTCTGGCTCTTCTGCTCCAAGGAGTAGGCCGTTTCGCGGTTGGGGTTGATATCAAAGCGCATCACTTTGATGAGATCGCCCGCGTCAAAATCCTCGTTCACAAAGTGGGCGGAAACACCCCACTGTTGTGCGCCTTCGTAAATCGCGAAGTTGTATCCGCCAAGCCCCTTGTAATCCGGCAGCGGTGCAGGGTGGAAGTTGATGCATCCCAGTTTCGGCAGCTCAATCAGCGGCTTTCTGATCTTCTTCCAAAACAGGTAGGAGATCACCAGATCGATGTCCTGAAGGTGATAGCCGCACTCCGGCGGGCACTGTCCCGCCGCGATGTTTTGATATAACGCAATATCGCTCGTTACAGGAATGCCAAAGCGATGGGCCGTCTCCACCAGGCAATGCGAGCCAGGCATTTTGTTCTTCTGCGCCGCAACGGCCACCACATCATGCCCCTGCTCAACCAGGTATTCCAACCCGGCAATAACAGCAGGCTTGTTTTTCCCCATGTAGAGTATGCGCATTATCCCGTTCCCTTAATCCGTTGAGACAAATCCAGCACCATATAATCCTCGTCGGAGTTAAGCATGGGCCAGATGCAACGGCTCAACCGCACCGTCAATGACTTCGGCAGGCATATCGAAAAACCCTTTCTTAAGCAGCAGGGTCTTATCCCGAAAGTCAATGGTCTTAAGCGTTTCAGCAATGCGCTCCGCTGCCTTGCCATCCCCATAGGGGTTAACAAGCCCTGCAATGGCGGCCCGAAACGCATCGGAGCAAGCGTCTTGAATGGCTGCCTTGATGGATGCCGTATCGTATCCGCAATGGATGACGTTCTCCGGCGCAAAGCGCCCCGCCTGCCGGTCGCCGATGTTCACCACCGGAAGCTGAAACGATGCGCTTTCCAAAATGCCGCTCGAAGAATTGCCAACCATCAGGCGGGCGTAGCGCATGGCGCTCAGGTAACCTTTCTGCCCCAGGCTTTTCATCAGCCTGAACTTTTGCGGATAGTGGTTGAGATAGCCCTGTATGGTTTCATAAACCTGTACACCGCCCGTATCGGCGTTGGGCATGGTCACCAGCACGGTTAAATCGGTATCCAGCAACGCATCCATTAGGTTTTTCGCCTGTTGCGCGGCCTCTTTGTACCCTTCCAGCGTCACCGGGTGATACGTCATCAAGGCAACTTTTTCAGTTACGAATTGAACGCCGGTCAGTTTGCTGAATGCCTCAACGGAGTAGGTTTCAATCTGGTGGATATTATCCACGCCGAGTGCGCCAACCGCAAAAACATGGGCCGGGTTTTCGCCCATCTGGATAATCCGCCGGGCATAGGCGGGAATGGTTGGGAAATGAATGGCGGCCATTTTGGTTACGGCGTGGCGGATGGCTTCATCTATGGCTCCGAACGTGGCCTCACCACCGTGGATATGGATGATGGGGATTTTGTGGATGACTGCGGCAGGCGCAATAGAGAACAATTCATAGCGATCGCCAAGCAGGATAACCGCGTCGGGCTTCTCATCCATTAACACGCGCGAGAATCCTTGCACCCCGACGGAAACCGCATTGCAAAGCGCCTGCTCGGAATCGTTACTCATCGTCATATCCACGGTTGTAAGCTCCCCATCCCACTCCTCCTGGATCTGTTTGAGCGTATAGCCGTGCAGAGGAGATAAATGGGTGC
This sequence comes from uncultured cyanobacterium, assembly GCA_937922745.1. GTDB lineage: Bacteria > Cyanobacteriota > Vampirovibrionia > Vampirovibrionales > JAGQHJ01 > CALAJO01. The sequence goes on along the minus strand of CALAJO010000005.1, from coordinate 13,611 downwards.
CGGTTGCCACCAGTAGCACCTCGAAATGGGGATCTTTCCCAAGCCGCTGAAGCAACGGCGATAATAGTCCGTAGTCCGCACGGGAGGTGGTGACGACCATAAGTTTCAGCGAAGGGGACATGCGTTTCTTTCCTGGTTTAACGCTTTTACGATAAGGTAAAAAGGCCTTGAACAAAGAATCCTGGCGACTTTGGGAAAACCGGCCAGATGATTATACAATGTAAAGAAAAAATCATTGAAAAGCAAAATTCGTCTTACGCACCAAGTCCTTGTATTATGATCTCTCTACTGCTTCTGTCATTCTGGAACATAATGCGATGGATTAAAGAGGAGGCATTACCCCATTCATGCGCAATGATTACCGCAAAGCCTATCTGGAAACCACCCATTCCCTGGCCGATGTCCTGGAAAACCTGAATAAGACCGGGTTTAAGATTTCGCTTGTCGTGGACAAGGATGAAACGCTGCTGGGCATCATTACGGATTGGGATGTGCGGACGGCCTTGCTGAAGGGGGTATCGCTCTTAACCGGTGTATCCGGCTTGATGAACAGTAAACCCGTTGTTGGCCGGGACACGATGACCGCCACGGAGTTGCGTGACGTGATGACCAAGCATAAAAACGAAGCCTTGCCCGTTGTGGATGAGAACAACCGGGTAACCAACCTGGTGCTGCTTCGGGATTACGTGCCGCGGGACAACCATAAGTGCCCTATTGTTATTATGGCTGGCGGGGCAGGCAAGCGCCTTTGGCCGCTGACGCTGACAACGCCGAAACCGCTGCTTCCCATTAACGAACGCCCGATATTGGGGCATATCCTTAACCATATCGAAGCACAGGGGTTTGAGGACATCTGGGTGATGACCCATTACAAGTCCGAGATGATTGAGAATTTCCTGACTGCGGATGCACCGAAATCCCTCAATATCAATGTCATCCGGGAAGAAAACCCGATGGGAACCGGCGGCTCCCTCAAGTTCCTCCATAACCAGGCCCTGGATCGCCCTATTTTCGTGATGAACGGCGATATCCTCACCCGGATTAATTTCCACGATATGCTGGAATGGCATCATGCAAACAACAATGTGTTGACCTTGGGCTCACGGCATTTTCAGTACCAGGTGCCTTACGGCGTCCTCAACACCGAGGGGCAGAGGCTGGTTCAACTGGAGGAGAAACCGGTTCAGCACTTTAATATCAATGCGGGGATCTATTTGATCGACCCGATGGCCTTGCAATATATCCCCGATAATCGTTATTTTGATATGACGGATCTGATTGAAGTGCTGCTTTCATCAGGCCAGCAAGTGGGAACGTTCCCCATTTCCGAGGCGTGGATTGACATTGGCCAGCCCGAGGATTACGCTCGCGTTAACCAGGACTCGGAACAGTATATTTCAGTAGGAGTTTAAGCACATCACGATGAATACAAATAGATATTGGGAAGGTAAGAAAGTCTTTATCACCGGTGCCGGCGGTTTTATCGGCAGCCACCTTACGGAGATGATGGTGCGCGAAGGGGCGTCCGTCAAGGCAATGGTGCGCTACAACTCCTCCAACCAGTGGGGTTGGCTGGATACGCTAAGCCCGGAAGTGCTTGAAGCCATTGAGGTAATGCCCGGCGACGTTCGGGATAGTGGTTTTGTGCGCCATTTTGTAAAAGGTTGCACCCACGGGTTCCATCTTGCGGCCCTCATTTCGATTCCCTACTCCTATGTTGCGCCGCGCTCTTATGTGGATACTAATGTGACCGGGACGCTGAACGTGATGGACGCCTGTCGCGATTTTGACATTGAGCGTGTTGTGACGACTTCTACCAGCGAGGTTTACGGCACTGCCCAATACGTGCCGATTGATGAGCAGCATCCTTTGCAAGGGCAATCTCCCTACTCCGCAAGTAAAATCGGGGCCGATCAGATTGCGGAGAGCTACTACCGCTCGTTCGATCTGCCGGTGGTGCTGCTGAGGCCGTTTAACACCTACGGGCCGCGCCAGTCTATGCGGGCCATCATTCCCAACCTCATCCGCCAGGGCCTGGCTGGCGAGGTAGTTCGGGTAGGCAACCTGACGCCGACGCGTGATTTTAACTTTGTCCTGGATACAGTGCAGGGCTTCCTGAAAGCGGGCGCTACCAAGGCTGCCGAAGGCCAAGTGATCAACGTGGGTGCGGGATATGAAATCAGCATTGCCGACCTGATCAAGGAAGTGGAAGATCTTTTGGGCCGGGAACTGAATATCGTTCAACAGGAAGAGCGCTTCCGCCCGGACAAGAGTGAAGTGTTCCGCCTCTGGTCGAATATCGACAAGGCTAAGGCCATCCTCGACTACGCGCCGCAATACTCCCTGAAAGAAGGCTTGCGAATGACGGTTGATTTCTTTAAGGCCCAGGAAAACAACGAAAAGGTCGCCCTGTACCATGTCTAACGCCGTGGCGATGCAGCCTTTTATCCCGCTTTCCGAGCCTTGTCTGGAAGGCAATACCTGGAATTATGTGAAAGATGCCTTGGATTCCGGCTGGGTTTCGTCGGTGGGCCCTTACGTAACCCGTTTTGAACAGGAAATGGCTTATTATTTCAACGTTGAACGGACGGTCGCAACCGTCAACGGCACTGCGGCGCTTCATATTGCGCTTTTGCTGGCTGGCGTCCAGCCGGGGGACGAAGTGATTGTGCCCAGCTTGACGTTTATTTCATCCATTAATGTGATCCGTTATGTCCAGGCGACTCCCGTATTTTGGGATTCCCAGGCAACGCACTGGAATGCTGACCCGGCGAAGCTGGAAGCCTTGATTACCCCGAAGACCAAAGCGATTATCACCGTCCATCTTTATGGGCACCCAATGAATATGGAACCTGTCCTTGATGTTGCAGCGCGCCATAACCTGAAGGTGATTGAGGACGCTGCGGAAGCAATGGGAGCCTACTGGCAGGGCCAGCCGTGCGGCCGAATCGGGACGATTGGCTGCCTGAGCTTCAACGGGAACAAGACAATGACAACCGGTGGTGGCGGCCTCATCATCAGCCAGAATACGGCCTTGATGGAGCGGGCGCACTACCTTATCAACCAGGCCAAGGATGACGCCCTTACCTTTTCCCACGATGAAGTAGGCTATAATTACCGCCTCACCAATGTCCAGGCCGCCATGGGCGTTGCGCAACTGGAGCAGGTTTCCCGTTTCGTCCAAAACCGGCAGGATATCGCCCGTCGCTATAGCGAGGCTTTTGTCGGTCATCCGGCCCTCTTACGGTTTGCGCCGCCCGCGGATGCGATTAGCTCCGACTGGCTTTACGGTGTTGCGCTGAATCCTGAGGCTGTGCCCGGTTACACTGCCATGGATATGGTGAAGGCGTTGAACGATCAACAGATCCAGTCCCGACCGTTCTTCAAGCCGGGGCATTTGCAGAAACCATTCCAGCCTTTTGCCCAGCATCCTTGCCCTAACGCGGAACACTGGCAACGATATGGCTTTAACCTCCCCAGCTCCTCTACACTGATGCCTGATCAGCAAACGCGCGTCATTCAATCCGTTATGGATGTGTTGGATCAATGGATAGGCCAAGCGTGAAAACCGTTGCGCTGATTCCTGCGCGGGGCGGATCAAAGGGCCTGCCTGGAAAGAATATCCATCCGCTCTGTGGTAAGCCGCTGATCGCCTACACCATCGAAGCGGCGCAGCAGGCCAAAACGATTGATGCAGTGTATGTTTCGACGGATGACGCGGCAATCGCAGAGGTTGCCCAAGCGCATGGCGCACTGCTCTCTGCAGCGCGCCCGGCGGAGCTTGCGAATGACACGGCCACGACCCAGCAGGTCATCCGCCACTTCCTGGATTGGTACCTTGATGCGAACGCCGCCTATCCAGACACCTTGGTGTTACTGCAACCCACATCGCCACTACGGACTGCTCGGCATATTGATGAGGCGCTTCAGCTTTATCATCAACAAGCAGCGAAGGGTTCGGTTAGCGTGGTGAGTGTTTCTCCCGGCAAGCCGCTCTCCTGGCAAGGCACGGTTTCCAAAACCGGCGAGCTGGCTTTACACGGCTTTGATCAGCAAAAGACCAATCGTCAGCAACTGGCCCACAACTTCTGCCTGAATGGCGCCATCTACTGCACTGAAGCAGAACAGGCCTATGCCCATGGCTTTTTAGCGGGGCCAGTCTATGCATATGTAATGCCGCCGGAAGCCGCGGTGGATATCGATACCCTGTTTGACTTGCGACTGGCCGAGTTTCTGCTCCAGCAAGAGTCTGACGATTGTGTGGATAAAGCCATGCCGGTGTTACGCTAACCAGGGTGGCCTGGACTTCCTGCCTGGCTTGGCCTACGATCAAGAATAATTATCACCGTATCACGTTTGGAGAAGACGCGAATGCAACCAGCCACCCTTTCACAGCCCGCAGAAAAAACAATGAGCCAGACCGCATTGCAGTGGGACGAAATTTTAGGGACGGACAAAACCTTTGTGATTGCGGAGGCCGGGGTTAACCATAACGGGAATCTTTCCATGGCCAAGGAATTGGTGGATGCCGCAATTGAAGCCAAAGCCGATGCGGTTAAATTCCAACTTTTCAACCCTGATACGCTGGCGTCCAAACAAACACCTCTAGCGGCATACCAGGCGGAAACCCTGTCGGACCAGAAGACCAAGACCCAGCATGACCTGCTTGCCTCCCTGACATTGCCTGAGGAAGCGTATAAGGAGCTTCAAGCCTATGCGGCGCAGAGGGGTATCATGTTTCTCTGCACCCCGTTTGATGAAGTCGCTGCGCAGTACCTGCATCATGATTTGCAATTGCCGATGCTGAAGATCCCTTCCGGCGAAGTGACTAATTTACCCTTTCTACGGATGCTGGGACGAATGAACACGCCGATTATTCTGTCCACCGGCATGTCCACCCTGGCCGAAGTGCAAGCGGCCGAGGCGGCTTTGCGCCAGGAAAACCCGGACTTGCCCTTGTCTCTGCTCCATTGCGTCAGCTCTTACCCAACCACGCCGGACTCTGTTAATCTCAGGGCATTGCAGACCCTTGACCAGGCTTTCCCGAACTGTTTGATCGGTTACTCCGATCATACGCTGGGTTGGAATGTCACAGTTGCCGCCGTTGCGCTCGGCGCACGGATCATCGAAAAGCATTACACGCTAGACAAGGATCTGCCCGGCCCAGATCATAAAATGTCCCTGACTGCTGCGGAATTGAAGGCCATGATGCAGGCCATTCGCGAGGTTGAGTCCGCCCTAGGTGATGGGGTAAAACAACCCCAGCCAATCGAGGGCGATTGTATTGCAAAGGCGCGCAAAAGCCTGATTATCCGCAAAGATTTGCCGGCCGGACATCAGCTCTCCCTGAATGACCTGGCCATCAAGCGTCCTGGAACAGGCATTTCACCGGCCCAACTGGAAGCGGTTATCGGGAAAACCCTCACCCTCCCCATGGCGGAAGACAGTGTCCTCCATTGGGAGCATCTGCGGTAACGATTTGCAGGGCCACTACAAAAAGCCTCTATAATGGAAAACGATACCTGTGTTTCTCCCGCTTACTGTTGTAGGATGAGGTGAGGCTTAAACGCGTGATTCAGCCAAAAGTGCTTTTTACGGCAAGCATCGCTGTCCTGGTTATTAGCCTGGCAACATTGTTAATTACGTTCGGTTATACCGGTTATCCCCTTCCCGGAGCGGATGCCGTGGCCTTTATTCCAACGGCTATCCAGTTTAAACAGGGCCTGGGCCTGGTGAATGAGATCTATGATTTGCCGTTGGATATTGGGCTGCAAACAGGCTATCGGTTTGTGTACTATGTTCCCTTGTTCCCGGTGGTTTTGAGCCTTTTGATGCAGGATGCGACGCCGCAAAGCGCGTTTGTCGGCATTGCGGTTTTGAATAGCTTGACCCTGGCGATTTGTGCGTTTCTCTTTTACCGAATTGCACTTGCGGCATCTCCTCGAAGAACCCTTTCCGGTTTTGGCTTCCTGATGGTTTGTTTGTGTCTAATCGGTATGGGCAGCCGGTTTACCGGCCAAAACGACGGTCGGCCAGAAGCCTTGGCCACGCTGCTTATAGCCATTGCTTGCCTGCTGCCTTTTTTCTTTCGTCACCGATCCCTTTACTTGCCTATCCTGCTGGGCCTGTTGTTGGGGCTCATGGGCGCGACACAAGCCTGGGGCGCTGTGGTCTTTGCATTTTTAATTGGCGGCTATTTCAGCCTGTTCCAGAAGGGAAAAGACTTTTTGAAGTCATTAGGTATGGTGTATAGTGTAAGTCTTGTTTGTTTTCTGATAGTTCTATTGCTTGCCAGCCCTTACGGCATCATGGAAACCCTTCTGGGGACCAAAGCGCATGCAGCCTACCAAAGCGAAAATGCCTTCCAGCGGTATGGTATGCTGCCCCCTTTAAAAGACCTGGTTCATTATTACTTTCTCAAAAGCCGAATGACGTTTTACGGATTAGTGGCGATTTTTTCCGCCGTTTCAGGATTTTACTGGTGGCGTCATTACCAGGGACAAATTGCTTTGCCGATTTGCCTCGGGCTGTTTGCAACCGGCATATTTGCCTTAGTGTATATGTCCTGCGTCCGTACTCCGTTTAGCAGCTATAACCTCTTTCTGTTTACGCCAGTACTCTTTGGGGTTTGCCTCTACACCCTCTTGCATCTGACCCAAAGTGAAACAAAATACCGTACGCTGTTGCAGACAACCGGCCTGCTGATGCTCTCTTTGACGACGATTGGATTTATCTGGACCACGTTGGCATTCCCCGGTTTTCTTCAGCATGGCATGTCGCTTCAGCAAGCCAGGCAGGTTTTCCGGGAAGTTGAATCGACCACGGATCGCCCCATCGGCATTTCCCGCACGCTATGGGTACTTTCCGAGAATTACCAGCAAATGTTTATTTATGAAGGTCCGCAAACCTATCCCAAAGTGAGTGGGCACAAGTACTCGAATGCTCTCTTGGTAAAACAGCAGAACTACCTGGATTTTAAGCCGGCCGACGCGATCGACAACCACCCATTGCAGCGCCACTTCTTTGTCCAGCATAAGCCCCGACTCTTCGGGATACCGATCGAGAGTACGCCGCCAGGGTACCAATTTGCCGTGTACCATCCCAAAAACAATCCCCTTGCAAAGTGAAGCCAAAAGATAGCCGCAGTGCCAGTCAATTCAGTTCTTGTTTTGCCCTTACCCATTCATCTTGTTTGGCCGGACAGTGTGGTTTATTTATTATTGAGAAATATTGAACGCTGTTGCTACATGAATGCAACAAAGTACTGTTGAAAGTAAAATGTGAAAGACTGAACCCCTTTGGGAGAGAAGAAAGGCGACACCCAGATTCGAACTGGGGAGTGGGAGTTTTGCAGACTCCTGCCTTACCACTTGGCCATGTCGCCTTGAACACTCGATTTTAGTGGGTTAAAAGCGCAATGTCAAATGAACCGTGGTACTGCCCCTTAACGATTATCGTAATCAGGAATAGGTTCAAATCCTAACATCTAGCTTTTTAACTCTGTCTCCCTTATTCTTGCATGAATGATACTCACTATTAGTCTGCCAGTATAGTTGCCATGTGGAATACATTGATAACCGATTACGCTCATAAAGTGGGCTTGTCACAGCCGCCTCGATTTGGCGTACGCCCCATAAAACGTGTCAATCAGGATGGCTGGATTGTGATGGACTTGCCGGAAGATGCGAAGCCAGGGAAATTGGTTTTTGAGGCCCTAAAAAAATGGGCTGGCCGAGTGTTCAATATGGATTCGTCGAGACCTCAAGTTGCCATTTTGAGCAATTTTAGCGAAAAGGATATGGATATCAACCAGGATGGAAAAATGGATATTACCTCCGGTGAACTGTATAGTCGGTTGATACTTCAGAAGAATCCGATGGCGCAGGTTTTTGGTTTGAATTTGAAAGGGGATTACAAGGAGCTTCCTGAGCAATTGAAAAAAGTTGCCCGGGATTTGGAAGCACCACATAAAAGAGGTGCTATCCTTTTATTGCAGTGTGCTATTTTGGCACCGTACGCACAGCCTTATTACAAAATTATAACCAATTCCCGCGAGACAGTGCATCAAAAAAGAAATGCCCTTGGACATGTTTTGTCTATCAGTGTTGAACCTTTCCAGCGGGAACTATATAAAGGCATCCAGGCGCTACAACAATTAATCTGGAAAGGTCGAACCGTTGTGTTACCTGGGGCTGGTGGCAATTGGCAGAAATTTAATTTACTTGGGATTGTCGACGGTGCGAAAGTAATTGGTGCTACGGGTATCAATGGCAAACCGGCATTTTACAGCCAGGATGATGGCTTAATTACAGATTGGGCACAAGGCTCCTTTACCGTAACTAAGGTTCAGCAGGGATATGATGTTACAGGTGATGGCAAAGCAGATGTTTATGACGATGAAGTCGAAGCAATGCCTTCGGTAAATGCTCGGTTTGAGGGAAGCGTTCTCTGGAATGTTTTGGCCAAAGCTTGGCAAATTGATGAGATTAAGCGTTACAAGCAATATAACAGCTGGCCTGAAGTGTTTGACATTACCGAAGGTTGCCTGCTTTCATTTCATCAGATGGTGGCGTTAAACTGGCTGGATGCGGAACTCGCAAAACAACATCCGGAATGGCGTGATGTCTATTTTAACATCAGGCATAAGAGTCAAGTGTCACTTTACACAGTTGATAGCAATAACCAGGTGCAAGTGCTGCCGGATGGAAATCGGAGAGAACCCATTGTCGGGCAAGTTCATAATCCAGGGTTGGCTTCAGCAAACTGGCTGGCAAACGAACTCAAAGTAAATAATGCTCTAATTCCCAGTGGAAATAAACAACGCGCTGAGATACGGCACAAAAATGCAGACGCCGCAGGTTAATGCGCTAATTGCGGTGATCAGAACGGCGCCGGCAGCCATATCCTTGATGGCCTTGGCGCGGATATCGTAGCGGCCTTCGGTCAGCATATCCACAAACAGTTCGATAGTGGTGTTTGCGAGTTCGGCAAACAGCACAATGCCGATGACAATGGCCAGCACTGCCATTTCAATTAGTGTAATATGCAACAGCAAGGCCAAGGTAAAGGCCACAATGGTAATGCACAAATGGATCCTGAAGTTTCGCTGGGTTCGGGTGGCATATAACAAGCCTTCGAAGGCATAGCCAAAGCTGGCAAGAATGTTATGCGCCTTGAACCCGGCCCGCAAATCGCGGCGAGTGGAAATAAATCGGCCTCCCGGTATGACGGTCGGCTTATCATCCAGGTCTATGGCTTGGATTGTCGGATTTTCAGTAGAGGGCATTCAGCACCGCTTGTTGAATTGCTACCACTTTATTATAGGATGCCATCGTATCATGGTGTACCCCTAAGAGATGGAGGCAACCATGGGTGATCCGCTCCAGTATAAATAACGTCAGTCCATGATAAAAGTTGAGCGGATTGTCTGAAATCGCTGCGTTTTCTTTACAAATAGCGGCTTTCGCCCATTCCACGGAAATATAAATTTCCCCCAGATCCAGCTCCGGCAACATGGCCATGCCGCTTTCCTCGGCGGTTTCCTCCAGCAGGGTAAAGGTTAACACGTCGGTGGCCTCGTCTTTATTCCGATATTCCCGGTTCATCGCCCGGATCTCCTCATCGGAAACCAGGATCAGGCTAAGGTTAAAGGTTTGTTCTACGGTGCTGATGAGCTGAACCCAACGGTTTTCCTCAATCTGCCTGGACAAGTGCGCCCAAAGCGAGGGCATCTTTTCCAGTACAACCACGTTGATGTGCCGGGCTTCATCAGGCAGTTTTTCCAACAGGGTTTCAGAGATGGAAAAATCGCAGTTTAGGCTGCCAGGCTCGTTTAACGGAATCGTCGTAGAAAAGGATTCGGATAAATTCAGCAACAGCTTGGCCCCGGTTCCTGATCGGGCTGCTGTTTATTGGCATCCGCCAGGGAATCCAGCTCGATTAACGGGTCGCCGCTATGACCGTTCCCAGGTTGGCCGTTTTGCTCCTTTACCGCGGCAAGTGGCAGCACGGAAACCGGCGCAACAGTGGGCTGCTGCTCCGGAATCGTTTTTAGTCCCTGGGCCAGCAACTTGGCGTCTTGGCCGGGTTTTTTGCCCAGCTCTGCCAGGACATTCTGCTGGTATTCAATTCGGTTGTGCTGAATCCCACGGAGAATGCGAATAAACGTATCCCGAACAACCTGGATATCCTGGAAGGTAATCGCGCATTCGTTAAACTGGGCGTCATCCACACGTTGCTTAATGATTTTATCCACCCGTTCCTCAACCTGGGCCAGCGTAGGGTTCTTCAAGGCTCGAACGGCTGACTCACAGGCGTCAGCCAGCATAACAATAGCGGTTTCCTTGGATTGAGGCTTGGGCCCCGGATAACGGAATTGGGCCTTGTTGACGTTTTCTTCCCCTTCTTCCAGCACGGCCTTGTTATAAAAATAACCGGCCGTCAGGGTTCCATGATGTTCCGGCATAAAGCGGGCAATCACTTTGGGCAGGCCCCATTGTTTCGCCATTTCAACCCCATCACGGGGGTGGGCGGTTACCACCATCTTGCTGAGGCGAGGGGTTAACTTGTCATGCGGGTTTTCAACACCAAAATAGGCCTGGTTCTCCACGAAGAACAACGGGCGCTTCATCTTACCGATATCGTGGTAGAGTGCCCCAACGCGGGCCAGGATGGGATTCGCTTCTATCGCTTCAGCGGCGGCTTCCGCCAGGGTTGCCACCATTAGGCTGTGGTGAAATGTGCCGGGCGCTTCCATCTGCATCCGCCGCAACAATGGCTTGTCATGATTGCCCAGCTCCAGCAGGGTATACGGCGTAACCAGCTTGAACCAGTTTTCCACGATCGGCAGGGCGCCCAGCGTGATAATTCCGGTAAATACCCCGGAGAGAATTCCGACCCAGGCACGGTACATCAGGCTTAAGTCGGAAATTTGGGCGTAGGAGTCGTAGATCAGGCTGATAGCAAGGATGACAATGCCTCGGCTGAGCCCAATACCCAAACCCGCCAGGATAATATCATTGCGATCCTTGGGGATGGGCTTGCGGGAAAGAACAAAAATCCCAACCAGTGAAGATATCACTAGAACCGATAAGGACTCCAGCGGCAGCTTCAACGTAATCCCGCAAAGCAGTAGTACAATCATGGAGGTGAGGATGGCGATACGCGGATGAGTAAAGATGCACAGCATCAGGGACATTATCCCGACGGGAAAGAGTTCTATCGCCAGGTTGGGTTGCAAGTCCAACAGTAAGGTCAGCCCGGCAGTGGAAGCCACCATAAGGGTTGCCAGCAAGCCGGCATAGGCCGGTTTAAAGAAGTTGCTATGCTCAAAGCGGTACAGGTAAATCCAGACAATGGACAGCAGGCTGACGGTGAGAATGGAAACCCCCACGACGGCCAGAAATCGGTTCTTGGCAAAAAGGTTTCCCTGTTGTTGCAATGCGGCAATCTGCACGTCATTTATTTTTTCCCCTTTGCGCACAATAATGTTCCCCTGGGGAAAAACCTCAATTACAGGCTCAACACGGGATGCTGCCGTATCCCGGGCCTCTTCCGTCAACCGTTCGTCAATAATCTGTGTCGGGCGAAGTTCCGTACCAATTAAAAATACCAGGGCATCAATTTCCTGGCTGGTGAGCGAACTGTGGTTGGGGACGGATTGCCGGACAAAGAAACCACGATTATGGGTCAGGTTTTCCGAGCGGACACCCTCATCGATAATGTTTTCGGTTGTCATAATGGTGGTATCAAAGAAATTTCGCCAATTCATCGTTGTCAGTAACGTTTTGGTTATTGTCGGATCAAAACGCTGACCTGCGAACTCCTCTGAAAGACGCGCCTGCTTCTCCGCCAGCGATAAGCGATCATCCTCCCGAAGTGAACGAATCGTTTCAAGCCTATCAACCAGCCGATCCATAATAATCTTATCGGCGGTGGGCTGGGCCTTATAAATAGGCACGACGTTTTGGCGCGCTTCATATCGCGAGCGCTGGGTTTCTTCGACATTTTCAACATGGATGTTTTGTTCCGCCCGGATATCTCGGGTGGCGACCTGGGATTTAACGACGTCCTCCCCCGTGAGGAAACGGCTGCTCAGCACCATAATAATAACGACGGTCGACAGCAGGGCTATTGCCACAGAAAAGCCCGTAGGGGAGGCCAGAAAGGCCTTCAGGTTTTTGCGTAGTTTATAAGGCCATTGGACCTTCATCTTGTGAATCGGCTGGGCCACAGCGGGAGTAGACTCTTCTATTCCAGTAGGCATTATCTTTTCTTCACTCGACTATCGTTTATATCATACTTGATCTTTTTCATTTTTACTCCTCTCCCTGCCTGAGATTCAGGTTGTTGTTGGGCAATGGCGCTAGCACCTCCCCGCTTAAAACGATTATGGTTCCCCACGCGATAGAGTCAAGAAGGATTCAGTAGCTTATTTCGTAAGGGAAGGGATCTCTCACGGGGCCAAATACCCGTTACGTCCTGAGGCCAAGAGTTCTCAACCGATAAAGACCATGATGTGTGGAACTTTACACAAATTAAAGAGGGAGACTGAAACATACCTTAGTTGCCCAACAAACTATGATAAAGGGACTTTACAGAAGGGGTATGCAGGGAGTCTACGCTGGCAACAGTTACCGTTACCGGGAAAACCCGGCCTTGGCGATGGACTGCAAAAAGCACACGATCCCCCGGCTGATCCGATATCGCCACATCCACCTCATTCAACGACATTGTTCGGGTACTCTGCTGATTAATCGCAACAACCTCATCGCCCGGTAATAAACCGGCCAAAGCGGCCGGTGTGCCCGGATAGATTTCCGCAATCAACGGATATTTCTGGTGTCGAATGGTAAAGTTAATGCCGACGACGCCTTTTTGTACCGGTAACGGGGCGAGTTCCGCATCCCGGGAAACGGTTCCTTTCAACGTCACCGCCTCCGCCTGGCCAACGCAGGAAAGTATCAATGCAAACATAACCGTTAAACCGGAGAACTTTTTAAGGGGATGATACGTCCTTTTAACCATGATGAGTCCTCCTGATATCAGAAGTATAACGTTTGGTTGTCCTTTTTCAACATGTCAGAGCAGAGATTCATCCTGTTTTGCCCTATAATGCTGTTGAAACGTATCGGTCAGGTGGTTAGCGTTTGATAGGATCCGAAACGAAAATGGTTCAAACCGATGAGATGAAGAAGGCCCATCTTTCCATTGCAGGGATTGTGCAGGGTGTTGGCTATCGCTACTCGCTGCACCGCCAAGCCCAGGCATTAGGCTTATCCGGCTGGTGCCGGAATACCGATGATGGACGGGTGGAAGCTGAAGCCTGCGGAACGAACCGTCAGCTAGAAGCCTTGATTGCCTGGTGTTACCAGGGGCCGCCCAATGCAGTGGTCAGTCAGGTTGAAGTGACCTACGCACCGATTCACAGTCTACCAGACGTCCCCTCATTCGAGATTATCCGCTGATGCTGATGCGTTATCGCAAACCCGCCTTATTTTTTACAATTTTCGCCTTGCTGTTATCCCTCACGGTTTCAGCTCAGGTAATCGATGAGACCCCTTTAAGGGAAGCGCCCGTTTTCAAGCTCAACGTTACCCGCGATCAAAACCT
>CALAJO010000004.1 GCA_937922745.1 uncultured cyanobacterium | reverse complement strand
GGGACTCGATAATCGTAACCGAGGGGGCTTCCCGCATGTCATCCGTGCGGGGTTTAAAGGCCAGGCCCCAAATCCCGAAAGTCATGCCTTTCACATCATCCTCGAAGTAGTTGTAAATCTTCTCCAGGAAGATCTGACGCTGGCTCTGGTTGATGCCATCGACCTGTTTGAGCAGTGTGGTGGCGTAATCATGCTCATCGGCGGTCTTAATCAGCGCCTTAACATCCTTGGGAAAGCAGGATCCGCCATAGCCAATCCCGGCAAACAGAAACTGCGGGCCAATCCGACTATCGCTGGCGATACCGACGCGCACCTGGCCGATATCCGCACCGACCTTTTCACACAAGTTGGCCATTTCGTTGATAAATGAAATCTTGGTGGCCAGAAAGGCATTGGCAACGTACTTCGTCATCTCGGCGGAGCGGATGTCCATAAAGATGACCGGGTTGCCGGTTCTTAAGAAGGGAGAATACAATTCGCGCATAATTTCCGCGGCACGCTCGTCATCCGTACCAATCACCACGCGATCGGGCTTTAGGAAGTCATCGACGGCTGCGCCCTGCTTCAAAAACTCCGGGTTGGAAACCACGGCAAACGGATGGGCGGTTTCGCCCGCCATCAACTCGCGGATGCGATCCGCCGTCCCAACCGGCACGGTGCTTTTGGTCGCAATCACCTTAAAGCCGTTCATGGCCTTGGCAATCCCTTTGGCCACATCGAAAACAAAAGTCAGGTCGGCTGCGCCTTCCTCATCCTGCGGGGTGCCAACGGCAATCATACAGATGGAAGACGCCTGGACAGCCGCCTCAAGGTCGGTGGTAAAGTGCAGGCGGTCTTCGCGCACATTGGACTGGAGAAGCTCCTCGAGGCCGGGCTCGTAAATAGGGATAATACCGGCTTTGAGCTTGTTGATTTTGCTCTCGTCCTTATCGACGCAGATGACATCGTTTCCCATTTCCGCAAGGCCTGTCCCTGTAACAAGGCCCACGTAGCCGGTTCCGATTATGCAAACTTTCATTGAAATTGTACCCTTCTCGTCAGTATCAATGCGTTATATCTCGTTATGTAAAGTGGTATAAGCCATTTGAAAGTTAAAAACGGGCCGAGCGATGCTGCGCAGCAGCAAGCGAAGGCCAAAAAAGATAATCAGGGTGGGGATGCCCTGAAGCCGTCAGGCTTTCCTTAAACTTAAGGGCTCCCGCTGTTGCGGTTAGCAGCAGTGGGCTAAAACGGCCCCTTGCCCAACCAGCAAACTTGTAACAGATCATCAGACTTACTCCACTTATTATATTTTTATTTTAGGTGAGGATGGCAGCCGCAGGAACAGTTTGCCTGTACCAATCCACGAAATGGGGGATTCCGTCTTCAATTCGTGTATGTGGATTATAACCAAGATGTTGCCGAGCTTTCGATATATCCGCGCAGGTCATCATGACATCACCCGGCTGGAGCGGCTGCCGGTCTATGATAGCACACTTGCCCAACGTATGTTCAAGCACTTCAATCAACCGTTTCAGCGTAACGGGTTGGGACTCGCCCAGGTTAAACACCTCAAACGGGGTTTTATCGTACTTAATGGCCCCTGTAATCCCATCCAGGATATCTTCGATATACGTATAATCGCGCAGGGTGGAGCCATCGCCAAACATCTGTATCGGCTGCCCCTGGTCGATCAGCCGGGTAAATTTGTGAATCGCCAGATCGGGCCGCTGGCGCGCGCCATAAACGGTAAAAAACCGCAGGGCAACCACTTGCATGCCATACAAATGGCTGTAAGTATGCAACAGGTTCTCCCCCATGGCCTTGGTTGCCGCATACGGCGAAACCGGTTTGGAAATATCCTGATCCTCGCGGAACGGCGGATCCGTGCGGTTGCCGTAAACCGAGCTGGAAGAGGCAAAAACCATCTTGCGAATATCGTGCCGACGCATCTGTTCCAACAGGTTCAGCGTCCCGTTGACATTGGTTTCCAGGTAGAGTTGCGGCTCCATCAGGGAAGGACGAACGCCGGCGCGGGCCGCCAAGTGAATCACCTGATCCACCTGTGAACCCCAAGTCGCAAAAACATCGGCCAGGGCATGGGCATCCCGGATATCAACACGGCAATCGATGAAAGTTTCCGAGTCTTTCAGAAATCCCCGGACATTGTCTTCCTTGATGCGCGGGTCGTAGAAATTGTTGTAGTCATCCACGTTAATAATTCGCGCACCGCCCGATAAGAGGCGCTGGCATAAATGCGACCCGATAAAGCCTGCGCCACCGGTAACGAGAAACGTTTTGCCTTGAAGCGGACGATTATTCATAGCGGATTCCCTGCTGGCGCATCCGCTCAATCGCTTCAAGCAGCTTTTCCTCCGGCGAAACCAGGGAAACACGGAAGTAGCCTTCGCCGCCATTGCCAAACGCATGGCCCGGAGAAACCACCACATCCACCGTGTTAATCAAATGCTCCGTCCACTCGGCAGATGAAAAGCCCTTGGGAACGGGAAGCCATGCATACATGGCCCCTTTCGGGGACTCGGTTTTCCAACCCAGGGAGCGAAAGCCATGCACCACCACATCCCGCCGGGCCTCGTAATTGGCCACCACATCCTTCAGGTACAGCCTGGCATTGGTTAAGGCGGCAATGGCCCCTTCCTGGATGGCGCTGGGCGTTCCGTACCCTACGTTGGTGCGATACGCATATAACTGGTGCAGAATTTCCGAATTGCCCACGGCAAAGCCGATTCGGGCACCTGCCATGTTAAAGCTCTTGGAGAAAGAATGGAATTCAATGGCCACGTCCCGAGCCCCGTCAATCTCCAGGATGCTGGGGGCAACATACCCATCAAACGTGATTTCGCCGTAGGCCAGGTCGCTCACCAGCACAATGCCATGCTGTCGGCAAAAGGCCACCGCCTTTTCGTAAAATTCGCGTGTGGCCACCGCGCCCGTCGGGTTGTTAGGGTAGTTGAGGAAAAGCAACCTTGCCTTGGCCAGGACCTCATCCGGAACATTATCGAAGGACGGCAAAAATCCGTTCTCGGCATTCACAAACAAGTGATGCACCTTGCCCCCCACCAGCCAGGTGGCGCGGCTATGCACCGGGTAATAAATATCGGGCACCAGGCTATATTCGCCTTCTCCCACATAGGCCATGGTAATGTTGGCCAGGCCCTCCTTGGAGCCGCTGATGCACAGCACCTCCTTGCGCGGATCCACCTCCACGCCGTAACGGGTTTTCATCCAGGTGGCAACCGCCTGCCGAAACGCGTCCTTGCCCTTAAAGGCCGGGTAGCCATGGTTGGCCGGATCATCCAGCGCTTGCTGCATCGCCTTGATGATCGGCTCCGGAATCGGCCGATCCGGATTGCCCATGCCCAAATCAATCAGCTTTGCCCCTCTCGCTCGGGCCGCTTCCTTCAATTCATCCAGCCAGGCAAACACATAGGCCGGCAAATTAACCAGACGCGAGGTGGCTTGCACCACTTGATGCTCGGATGAAGTTTGGACCACGGTTGAGGTTCCTTCTTTTTAGGGAGGACGGGGAATGTCCTCCCATTGTAGCGCAAAAAATAAACTGAGCAGAGGGAAGGATGGCAGCGAATACACTTAAAGGGTTACAAAATGTAAATTTTGTTTTTTCCATCTGTCACAAAAAAAGATTGACCGACATTTAACCACTGAAGCTTTGGCTCATATAGAAAAAGAGAGAACCCATTTAAGAGTAGAGGATATTGTCAGTCGTGATCAGGCAAATTGGATTGAATGTTTTTAGCAAACCGCTCAACCCGTTCTCAAATTCAGCGCGAACAGCCTATCAACCCGCCTTTGAAACCCAGGGTGGTGATACAGTACGCTTCTCTTCCAAGCGCGACAAAAGAACCCTGCAAAAATTTAAGCTCGCTGAGGCCGAAATTGACACTAAACCTGCGCAGTGTACCCATTTAACACTGGTAAAATACCGGCCCGAACCCCGCCTTGGCACTGTTGAGGTCTTCTACGATCACTCCGACTTTTTAAATTCCAATTTCACAGGTTTCCGTTTCCGACAGCCCGTATCTGCGACCAATACCAAACACGATAATTCCAACTTTTCCAATGTGCTTGCGGAACAAGGCGTTAATTTCGCAAATAGCAGCTTCATTAACTCCCATTTCAATTATGCCAGGCTTCACAAGGCCATATTTGACAATACCTGGATGGAGGGGGGCAGCTTGGCCCATTTATACGCCCCTTATGCCTCGTTCAAAAACCTGGATATCTTTGCACCTGAGGAGCTTGTTGATGGGCAATTGGTCACCATGCCGGGAACTGATTTTAAAGGGATTAAAGTCCCCCACGCGGACTTTCGAGGGGCCGATTTACGACAGGCCATCAACATGGACTGGCCGGATAATAACTTTACCGATGCGCTGTATGACGATAAAACCCAATTTCCGGAAGGCTTTAAGCCTCAAAAATACGGAATGAAGCTTGTTCCCTCCACGTTTGAGAAGGCAGCGCCTGTTTTAATCAAACCAACTGCTGAAGCCCATGTTTCACCTCCGCCACAGGCAGCAGAAAAACCGAGATCAGAACCGCCTGCGGTGGTGTACCTGGATGATGGACATTTTTTAAACCCAAAGAAGCGAAAGAACCGAAAAATAATTCAACAACTCTTGCGGTTTCGCCCGTTCACCCCCGATGGGAAATACATTCCCAGCGATCAACGGCCCAAAGGGGTTTAAAGGGTTGGCTCGATGACGAGATGCTGAGCATCTAAGTCGATCGTCACACGGTGGCGCTTGACGAAGTTAAGGCCTAACAACCCGGTAAAGGGAATATGCTTGGGCATGGGCATTACCGTGGCTTCAACGTTATAGGCGGTGTAGCCATTTAACGTTAGGGAGCGCAGCACCACCTTGGGCATGGAAACCCGGCCATTGGCAGTGGTGATGGACACCCGTGGCGCCGTCGTCAAATCATAGCCCAGCTTTTCCGCCAAATCCGTGGAAATACTGGTGTAGGTTGCGCCGGTATCCAAAATAAACGTAACGGGCTTTTGGCCGTTGAGCTTGGCTTCCAGCATCAGGGCGCGCTCATCCTTTTCCAGCGGAACGAACACCTGGGTTTTGGATGCCGGCCGCATGGGGTGCAGCTTAACCTTCTCCGGCGCGGGATGGTAGGCAGACATTTGGATTTCCCCGGCGGATGCCGAACCCATGTAAGGGTTTTGCAAAAACAGCAAACCGTTCAATCCCACGGCGCACAGTAGAATTGCTGCAACTAACCAATGTTTCAACGACAATTGCAAGTTCATGGATGTGGCATAAAGCCCCGGTCAGTACTCCCTAAGGCTATCGGCAGCACACGTCAAAACCTGAAGCGGTTAAGGCGAAATCCATTACATGGCGGAACGGCGGGGCTAGGTCAGCAATTGCTCCACAAATTGCGAGGCCGCACCGTCTTCATCCGTTAAGCCGGAGGCCAACTGACCCAGTATCATTTTCCGCTCCTCGCGATCGGTCAGGGTTTTGGCGACCACCTCCACGTCATCCGGCAAGAGATGCTTCTGGATATGGACATGCCACCCGGCCTTGGCGGCAACAATGGGCTGATGGGTAATCATAATAATCTGGCATTGCTGTTGCAGGGCTTGCAGCTTCTCCCCAACGGCCCGAACGGTGACGCCGCTCATCCCCGTGTCAATTTCATCCAGGATCAGTGTCGCAAGCGCATCGGCATGCGCGGTATGGATTTTGAGAGCCAGCATCAGGCGGGAAAGCTCGCCGCCACTGGCCACCTGGGCCAAAGGCATCAGCCGCTCCCCAGGGTTGGCGGAGAACATAAACGTGACCAAATCACTGCCGGTTTCGGAAGGCGACGTCGTTTCAAACTGGATCCCAAACCGGGCGGCAGGCAGCATTAAGGTTTGCAGTTCCGCCTGGATGGTTGCCTCCAGCGAAGACGCAACCCGCTGGCGAATCTCCCTGAGTGACTGACTTACATCGGCGTAACGGGTTTCACATGCCGCCAACTCGGTTTCCAGATGGGCGTAATGGCTTTCCGCGGATTGCAAGGCATCCAACTGTTGGGTTAACGTGATTTCGGTTTCCATCACGGCCTGGAGAGTGCCGCCATATTTCCGCTTCAGCTTTTCCAGCACATCCAGCCGATCGATAATCTCCTGCATCCGCTCAGGCCGGTTATCCAGGGAATCGGCGTAGCGTGCCAGGGCTTGCGCCAGACTGCTCAACTCCTCCTGAATCCCCATCACCTGCTCGTACCACTGCGAGAACTGCGGATCGGTTGCCGAAACACTGTTGATGGACTTTTGAACCTGGTGAAGCAACTTGGACACCGACGGCGTATCAAAATCGTCGTGCGTCAATATCTGGCTGGACTGCACAGCCGCCTTACGAAGATTATCGAACTGGGAAAGCCGCTCCCGCTCCAGTTTCAACCGGCTGTCTTCCTCCGGATCGTTCAGATGCGCCTGCTGGATTTCGTGAAGCTGGAAGCCGATAAAGTCCAGGTCGCGCTCCCGGGTTTGCTGCTGTAGTTTTAGGGTTTCCAACTGGCCCTTTACCTGCTGAATCTGCCGAAAGGTGTTTCGCACCTCGCGGCGCAAGCTGAGCAGAGGTTCCCCGCCCAGGTTGTCCAGCAAATCCCGCTGGCGCGACGTGGAGAATAACGTATGCAAATCGTGCTGGCCGTAAATTTCCAGCATCAGCGCGCCCAGCTGACTCATTACATCCAGCGGCACCAGGTAGCCGTTTACGCGGCACCGGCTGGTGGAAGCGGTAATCTCCCGCGACAGCAGGATTTCAGCTTCATCATCGACCAACTCAACCCCGTTTTCCGTCAATATGGCCAGCATCTGATCGAAATTGGGCAGGCTTTTCCGGGCAAACGTCAACTCGATTTTGCCTCGTGCAGTGTCCCGACGCAGGAGATCCTTCGGGCTGGAGCGCTTGTCAAAGACACGTTGGATGGCATCCAGGATCAAACTCTTCCCCGAGCCGGTTTCGCCCGTAATCACGTTTAACCCCGGCTGAAACTCAAGCTCCAGCGCCTTGATGATGACAATATTCTGTAACGCCAACCGTACTAGCATAGCTCCATTCTATTACATAAGCCGCACGGTTGACAGAAGGTATTCGGTTAAAAACTACACAGAGTAATACAACACCCTGTCACTCGCAGTTAATTGCGCTTTTGGGGCTTGAAGCTGAGAGAGAGGTTGCTTCTTCTTTTTCTGAGGTTGTACGGGAGTTAACAACCTTTCCTTTAATTCATCTAAAAACCCTGTTGCCGAAAGCGCACTATCAGTCTTACCTGCCATAAACTGGTCGAGTCGGTTTGCGATAGTGCGTAAGTCACCCTCCTCGGCTCTAAAGAAATCCGCAGTGGAAGAATTTCCTCCTTCATCCTGGGCTGCGGAAGTATGAATTTTGACCGTTGCTGTGCGTAAATCAACCTCTACTTTGGTATCGGGTAATCCAGCCGCCAACCGTTCTGCCAAAATGACAGGATGAGTTACTTCACTCACAATTTTACGCTGTGCTGCACCGCCCGCTACTCTATCATAAGGCCTAATTTCCCAATCGGCTGCGAAGCGGGGTTGAATACGAGAAATCATCTATATCCTCCTAACCAAAGATAGTATTAACCTGATTTTCATATCCCAAACCAAACTTAGTTGTATATGAGAACACTCAAACTGTGCAGGCCAGAATCCGCAATCTCGATTATGTTCTTTCAGGTGCGCTATGCTAGGATGATGACTATTGTGATGGATTGTGGAGTTGATGAAAATGACGGACGCTGTTTCCCTTTCCCCGGCGCATCACCCGGCCGAGGTGCCCTCGAATTTATACAAGCCTACCGCGCCTTTTAAGGCCAAAGTGGTTGAGAACACCGTGCTGACCGGGCCCGGTTCTCCCAATGACGTGCGGCACATCGTCATTAATTTTGAAGGCAGCGACTACTGGTATCTGGAAGGCCAAAGCGCCGGCATTCTGCCCCCTGGTGCGGATGAAAACGGAAAGGCCCATAAGCTGCGCCTTTACTCCATTGCCTCCGCGGCCGAAGGCGATGACGGCACCGCGAAAACCTTGAGCCTCTGCGTAAAGCGGGTTGTGTATAACGACCCGGAAAGCGGCAAGGAAGTCCGCGGCGTCTGCTCCAATTTCCTCTGCGATAGCCAACCGGGGGATACCGTGGATCTCTGCGGGCCAACCGGCAAAGGCTTTTTAATGCCGGAAGCGGCCGATGCCAATATGATCATGATCGCCACCGGCACCGGCATTGCGCCGTTCAGGGGGTTTATTCGTCATCGTTACAAGCAGCGGGCTGGTGAAAAGGGGCAAACCTGGATGATCTTCGGGGCCCAGTACCGCAGCGATTACCTGTATGGCCCCGAATTGGAAGCCTATAACAGAGAAGACACCTATAAACTCATCACCGCGTTCAGCCGGGAAGAAATGACCGCCGATGGACAGCGCATGTACGTGCAACACCGCGTCGCGGAACACCAGGACGCCTTGCTCACTTTGCTGGAACAACCCAACACCTACCTCTACATCTGCGGATTGCGCGGCATGGAAAAAGGCATTATCGAAGCCTTCCAAAACGCCGCCGCGGCCCGCGGCCTTAACTGGGCCGATCTGCTGGCGCGCCTGCAACAGGAAAAGCGCTGGCGCGTTGAAGTGTACTAACACAAGAATCTAAAATCCTTTATGCATCGAAGCTGACGATGGTCAGCTTCTTTTTGTTTAAAGTGAATTTACATTTATACATAACCGATTGCCTGCCGGTATGGCTAAGACTCACGCTATTGTCGCCGGCCATTAAATTAAGAAAACCTTAATATTTTGCTCCCTGGAAACGGGTCATCTTTAATGGAAACTCAACAGATTATCCAGTACACTTAACCCAAGTGGAGGATATCACGGCGGTCGTTTTGTGAAAAATTTGAACGTTTGGGCAGATGACACTTTGAATAAATGGTTCATCAATGCGCAAATCCCGGCATTAACCAATGACGGAAATTCTGCCGTTATCTGCGTTAACGGCCAGTGCGAGATTATTCACTGGACGCCCTCGGCAGAAAGCCTGTTTGGCTTTAACGCGCACGACGCCCTGGGGCGCCATATCGCCGAACTCATCATCCCGGAAACCTTCCATCCTGAATTTAACGATGGCATTGCCCGGGTTTACGGGACGGACACTGGATTTTTTGCAAAAAAATCGCTGAGCATCAGCGTCCTGCATCAAGATGGGACGGATATGCCGGTCGATGTCAACATGATCTCCTTCCAGTTTGACAGTGGCGCACAATCCGGCATCTTGCTCGATTTTCAGGCCCGGACGGACATTGAAAACGTGCTGCCGGAGAATCTTTCGGATATTGAAGCCCTGCTTCGCGAAAAAACAAAGCTGCTTCGGCAGGCCCTGGAACGTGAAAACTTCGTCCAGGAAATTACGGAAAGCATTCGGGAAGAAACGGATCTCAGCGCCATCCTGCAAATGACGGTCGATCGCATCGGAAGCATTACCAAGTCCGATCGCTGCATGTTGTGGGAATACGATGCGGTCTCCAAATCCTTTGCCCCGTTGCGGCACGAGTTCCGTTACGACCCCTCCATTGCCAGTGTCATGTCGATGCCGGACACGCATAAACCGGCGTTTGGCCTGTTAAGTTCGACCGAGGCCATTGTCATCTCCGACATCCGCGATCTCAAGGATATTTCACCGGCAGAGCGGCATTTAGCCCAGGAGCGAGAGATTCAAAGCCTGCTCCATGTGCCGATTACTTACAAGGATGAATTGCTCGGCATTATCCGGATCCATGCCGTTAAAACCAAGCGCAACTGGGACGATGACACCGTTAACCTGCTGAAGCAAATTACGGGCCATATTGCCATCGCCATCCACAAAGCCCGTGTCATTCGCGACTTACAGCAGGCCAAGGAAGAGGCTGAACTGGCAAACCAGCGCAAAGGGGATTTTCTTTCGCTGATGTCGCACGAGCTTCGGACGCCTTTAAACGCCATTATCGGCTACAGCGAAATGCTGGAAAAGGGCTTTGGCGGCCCTTTAACGGAAAAACAACTGAAATATACGCAAAATATCGCCTTCAGCAGCCAGCACTTGCTGGATATGGTGAATGACCTGCTGGATATTGCCAAGATCGAAGCGGGCGGCATCCAACTGTTCCCGGAGCCGGTGAACATCGAACTGCTGATACAGGATTTGTATTCCGTCACCAGCAAGCTCGCGGAGCCCAAGGCTCTTCAGCTCAATTACCAGCTTCAACCGGGCCTCAAGCATATCCAGGCCGATCCGGTACGGCTCAAGCAGATTTTCATTAACCTGCTCAGCAACGCCATTAAATACAACCAGCCCCAGGGACAAGTCCATATTTCCGTGTCCCGCTCGGATGACGGGCAATGGAACGAATTCCAGGTGACGGATACCGGCATCGGCATCCCCGAGGATAAATTATCGCGCCTGTTCGATCCTTTTTACCAGGTGCATAACACCCAAAACCGGGAGCAAAAAGGCAGCGGCCTGGGCCTTGCCCTCATCAAGCAGCTGATTGAACTCCATGGCGGCCAGATCCGGGTGAGCAGCGAAGTGGGAGAAGGCACAACGTTTTACTTCCGCTTCCCCATTACCATCCCGGAAAGCAAGGCGGTTTCGGTCTGACAAAATCGCAAAGTATAGCGGAGTTTCTTTACGTCTAGCCGCGATTGGGCTTGCCGGGCAACCGGATATAGTTGACCTGCGCCACGGCCACCTTTTGCCCGGCCGCATCAAACAGATCCACCTGCACGGGGCACATCGTCCGGCCCAACTTAATCACGGTCGCCACGGCCGTCACATCCGTCAGGCATGGGGCCAGAAAGCGGATGTTCATATCCGTCGTGGCCATCGGCTCATCCGGGCCGGTTTGGGTTAACACCGCAAAGCAGGCAATCGTATCCGCCACGGTCATCAGCATCCCCCCGTGGAAGGACTCAAAGATGCCGTCAAAGCGGTCATCTTTCGGCACGCGGGCTTTGCACACCCCGTCCCCAAATTCCAATATCTCCACCCCAATGGTCTCAAACACCGGTATCCGGCGAATACGCGCCAGGATTGACTGTCCCAGTGGGGTTTCCAGCATTGCCGTCATGTTGTCCGCCTTTCTCTTGCTCAATCCGATTCATCACGCCCCTTGATTGTATCCAGAACAGACCTGCCCTTGCATGCGTTTTCTTCCATACGCATTGGACATGGCCTGCATTCTCATGCGCCCGTTTAGGCCATGGTTTTCATATCGCTATCGCCAGAGAAACGGACAGAATCTTAATTTTTCATTAAGCCACGTTTATTCTCCGCTGTTTTTGGGAATATCCAGGACAGACAGCCCCGTATCCCTGCTGCACAGGTCGAACGGCAGAGAAACGCCAGGCTGTCCCTACAAGCCGCAATGCCGGATGAAGGTCGAAGCATCCGCAATCGCCCCGCCTGTAGACAATCAAATCCGAGAACCCGCCAGGCCTCCCTCGCCAGGCGGGGCTTTAACACACGATGGCGACACGCCACCCGCTTCAGACAAAATGGCTTCGTTCGTTCACTTTTTGCAAAGCGGACATCAAAAATGGCTTCGTTCGTTCATTTTTTGAAAAGGCAGAAACAAAAATGGGTTTGTTTTCTCATTTTTTACTTCAAAGCCAAAGCCAGCGTTTGCGCCAGCCGTTCAATCTGCTCGGCGGTGTGGTTGGCGCAGAGGGTAATCCGCAGCCGGGCCGTTCCTTCCGGCACCGTGGGCGGGCGGATGGCCTGAACGTAAAACCCTTCTTCCAGCAGATGTTGCGCCAGGTCCAGCGTCGTCTTGTCGTCTCCCACCATAATCGGGATGATCGGGCTCTGCGCGGATACCGGCAACCCAGCCTGCGCAGCGGCCTGGACGAACGCTTGGATATTGTGCCAAAGCTGCCGCGTCCGCTCCGGCGAATCCATCACCAGTTGCACCGCAGCCATGTTGGCCGCAATCACCGCCGGCGGCAACGATGTGGAGTAGATAAAACTCCGGCTTGCCTGCACCAGCATCTGGATGACGTTGGCAGACGCCGCGACGTAGGCCCCGAAACTGCCCAAGGCCTTGCTGAAAGTGCCGACCAGAATCACCCGCTGCGACGGAGGATGGCCGACGGTTTCCCACAGCCCGCTGCGGTGCCGCTCCCCAAAAACGCCCGTTCCATGCGCCTCATCCAGAATCAGCCAGGCATCATAGCGTTCTGCCAGGGCCAGCAGGGTTTCCAACGGCGCCAAATCCCCATCCATGGAAAACACGGTATCCGTCACGATGTACTTTCCAGTCTCGGCTGGCGTTTTTGCCAAAGCGCTTTCCAGTACCGCCATATCCAGGTGCGGATACCGAATCACCTTGGCCCTGGAGAGAATCGCCCCATCCACCAGGCTGGCATGGTTCAGCTTGTCGGCGAAGATCACCTCATTCCGCCTGACGAGCCCGGACAAAATGCCCACGTTGGCCTGGTACCCGCTGTTAAATACCAACGCGGCCTCCGTTCCCTTAAACCGGGCCAGCAACGCTTCCAACTGCATGTGCAGTTCCGTGGTGCCACCAATCAGCCGGGCGCCACCCGTTCCCACCCCGTGCGAGTGCAGGGCGGCCTGGGCCGCTTCAACCAGGGCCGGGTGCTGGGATAGCCCCAGGTAGTCGTTGCTGCAAAAATCAATAACCCGCCGGTTCTCCAGCAGGATTTCCGGACGGGTTATCGGGATACTGGTCTTCAGCTTTCTCAGGCGGTGTGCGTCAGCGGCTTTTTGCAGCGCTTGCTCCAACTGGGTCGAGGCCAATGGCACGTCTCGCTTCCCTGCCTAGAAAACCTGTTCGACTTCTTTAACGCCAGGGACGTGCTGCTTCAACTGCTCCTCAATCCCCAGCTTGAGTGTGTAGGTGGAGCTGGGGCAGGTGCCGCAAGCGCCGTGCAAACGCAACTTAACGATGCCGTCTTCCGTCACGTCCACAAGCTCACAATCGCCGCCATCCGCTTGCAGGAACGGGCGCACGGTATCAATAACTTCCTGCACCCGAACCAGGTCAATCGCCGAAGGGGTACTGGTCTGAACGGCTTCATCCGTGGGGTTGGTAATGATATTTTCGGGCTGGGTCATACATCTATCTCCAGATATTACTGCTGTCATTATAATGTCTATCCAGGCCGTTGCAAAGCGTTTTCAGCACGTTATTCACAAAGCCGGCGACAAAAGCAGGCTAAGCCTTGATGGCATCCCGCTCCTTCAGCGCAGCAACGATTTCCTCATCATTCTCCGAAGACATCACAATCTGCTGAAACTCTTCGCCGCTCAGACCCAGTTCACGCAGCAAGCCCCTGTCCATCGGGCACGGATACTCCAGGTCGTACTGCTCAATTTCGCCCTGGGCATCCAGGCGGGCCTTGTCGATCATCCGGGCCAACCAGGCCACACCTGCAACCTGTACGGATCCGGCGCGCGGTTCTTTGGACATGATGTATCTCCTGCAATTGCTAACACAACGTTTGCATTGTAGACCGCACCCGCCCAAAATAACAGTGTCTCAAGGAATAATTTATAAATGCAGAAAGATATAGGTAAAAAGATTGCTGGTTGCGCAGGGCCTATTGAACCCATCTCTGCTAATCGCAGAGATGGGAGCCCAATTTTCCAGATGAAGCCGCCTGCTGAGGCTTCAGATGCACCGACCCTATTCCTTTCTTTGGCCTTCGCTTGCGCCTTTGGCGCTGCGCTCGGCCATATATTCTAACTCGGCATCTTTGAGCAAGCTTTAAAATAATCGCTCCGTTAGGGTTTAGAAAAGCGGGGGATTGGGAATAGGGACAATACGGTACAGTGGATCAACGATGATTAACAGTCTCAACATTTCAGCGTTTGGCATGCAGACGGCGCAGTTGCGCCTGAACGAGGCATCGCATCATATTGCGGCACAGCCCGCCTATGCGCAAGATTTTCAGGCGCTTGTCGCCAAATACGATGAATCCATGCAGACCCCAGCGCTGGACGATCAGCAGACGCTGGCCACATTGCAATCCCACGATTTGGTTTCCGAAATCCTGAACCTGCATTTGGCCAAGCACAGCATCGAAGCCAACCTGAAGGCAGCGCAAGCCGCAGATAGCGCACTGGGCAGCATCATTGACATGGTTGATTCCAGGGATCGCAATTAATTACTCGTCGGCAATGACGATGCGGTTACGGCCCAGCTGCTTGGCTTCGTAAAGGGCTTCATCAGCACGGGCCAACCCTTCGGAAATAACCTGCATCGGCTCTTTCCACAGCTCCTGAGCGGTTTCAATCAGGTTAATCCCGGCGCTAAAGGTAACCTTGATATTGCCGGCCGGTGTCTGGAAGACCTTTTTCTCCGTCTTGCGACGCAAGCGCTCCAGCAGCTCCGTCGCGGAATGGATCGTCGTTTCCGGCAGCATCAGGGCAAACTCTTCGCCACCAAAGCGGCAGAGCAGGTCGCTCTTGCGGCTATTCTGGCCGATTAGCGCGGCAAACTCCTTCAGGATAATATCGCCGGACAGGTGGCCGTAGGTGTCATTCACGCTCTTGAAGTGGTCAATGTCAATCATCGCCAGGCACATGGGGGTTTGGTTACGGCGCGCCCGATCGACTTCCGCCTCAAACCGGGTGTAGAAGCCGCGTCGGTTCACCGCGCCAGTCAACTCATCCGTGGTGGCAATCTCCAAGGCTTTTTCCAGAATCTTGGCGCGGCCGCAAGCGGACGTCACCAATTCCGAAACCTGCTCGACCACTTTCAAAGCCTCCTTACTGAGGTTGGCGGCCTGGTGCTGCTGGAAGAGAACCAACGCCCCGTTGAGGCTTTGATCCCGATCGTACATCGGCAACATCAGCACAGAGGTTATGGCGGGCAGGCCAAACAGTTCGGAGAACGTCTTATCGCCCAGCATCTCCCCTTTCAGGTAAAGGTAAGTGTGCTTCCAAACCTGGGACTGGAAGAGACTGAGCAGCGATATAAACTGATCCACCTCGCGGATGGGGTTGCCCATATCAAAGCCTTGTCTGGTGAGCTGGTACAGCACATGCCCTTGCCCTGTCTGACGATCCAGTTGGATAAACTGGCCGCCGGTAAACGGCAGCTCCGTACACAGGGCATCCAAGGCCCCATGGAAGATGGCCGGGGAATCCACAGCCGATAACAGGCGGTTAGAAATCTTGAGCAGCGTCTTCTGGATAGTCGGCAGCAGCATGGAGTGCTTCAGCACCAGGTAATGGTTAACCTGAACCGACAGATACTGCGTCAACTGCTCCAGGACAATCTCGTCCCGCAGGTTGAACGCGGTGCCGTCCAGCTTGTCGGCAATGGCAATAATGCCGAAAATGTTGCCCTGGTGGTGCAGGAAACTGTGAATCACCTGCTCGGAGCCCAGCAGGTCCTGGAGATAATGATCCGAAATCCAGGTCAGTTCGCGGGGAGACGTGGCAAAGTTGTCCTCGCGATCATCGTTGAGGCAGGTATACGTCCCGGATTCTTCGTCCAGAATGAGAATAATATTCTTGCGGCTGCCGGTAATTTCGCGGATGCGGGTTTCCAGCAGATGGATGAACTGTTTGGGCTCATCCGGCATATCCACGTTGAGCAAGCGGGCCGCCTGAAGCTCCATCAACAGCATATCCTGGACGCTGACGCCCGGTTGCGTGGCAGGCTCCAACTGCAAGAAGGCCTTGGCATTCTTGTCCAGGCGGTTCAGCTCGGTATAATGCGTGCCCGCGGCCGTTAAAGCCTGGGGAGTCTTATCATCCGAGACCTTCTTGGTCTTTGCGGTTTTCGGAATCTGTTTCGCTGCCACGTCAGTTCCTGCTTAGGATATCCATGCTATACATGTGAATAAAAACAAAATGAAGTCAAAATGTGCCTTGTGTGCCCTTATAGACTCTGTTATCTCAAGTCTGTAAAAGATGGAGATCCTCCGTTTAGTTGAGAAACGTGTGTCAGGCTGAACAGCCGCAACTGTAAATTATCTTAACTATTCCAGATTAAACAACCCTTGTTACATTACGGATGTAAAATTTTCAGATTTAAGCAAAATCGAATGCAAGGGATGGTCGCCCGCCTTTTCTTTCCGTGCGCAGAGCGCGCCATTGCGATTAAATAAAAGGAGGCACTTAAGAAAGGAATCTCCATGGCCAGGCAACTCATCCGGTTTTATACAACGCAGAATCCAAAGCCACAAGCGGGCATTTTGCAGGACGACGGGATTATCCGCTTCATTGCCGCGTTTGATCAGCCGGATACGGAAACCGGCGAAACGCTGGTGATGGATAACGTTAAACTGTTGACGCCGTTACCCGCCGTGCCTTCCAAAATCATTGCCGTGGGGCTCAATTACGCCAAGCACATCCAGGAGATGAAACACCAGGAGGTGCCCGATGACCCGGTGCTGTTCCTCAAAGCTCCTTCTGCCATCGTTGCCTGCGGTGCCCCCATCATCGGGCGGCCTGAATGGGGCCAGATTGACTACGAAGGGGAAATTGCCGTGGTAATTGGCAAGCCGTGCAAGGATTGCACGGAAGAGCGCGCGTTAGATTATGTCCTGGGTTATACGCTGGCCAACGACGTGACGGCCAGGACGCTTCAGCGGCAGGACAAGCAATGGGGCCGGGCCAAGAACTTTGACACCTTCTGCCCCGTTGGGCCGGCATTGCTGTTGAATGAGGGGCAGGATCCTGCATTGCTGGCACTGGAAACGTTTGTTGACGGGCAACAGGTTCAGCAGGCCATGGCCAGCGATATGCGCTTTTCTATCCCGTTCCTGGTGAGCTACATTTCCCGGATTATGACGCTGAATCCGGGAGACGTCATCCTGACCGGCACGCCGGAAGGGGTTGGCCCGCTCCGGCACGGTCAGGTTGTGCGAATCAGCAGCCCGCTCATCGGGGTATTGGAAAACCCGTATCAATTGGTTGGAGAAACAGCGCATGCCGGATAAATCCCCTATCGTTATTGGCTTTGCCACAACCAATCCCCACAAGCTGCGGGAAACGGCGCAGTGCTGCCAGGCTATCCATCCCGGCATCCAGGTGATTGCGCTGCCGCCAACAGAAGACGTTGAAGAAACCGGCGCCACGTTCTGCGAGAATGCCATCATCAAGCTCCAAGCCAGCCTTGCAGAAGGAATACCGCCAGAAGTCACGCATGTTATCGCCGAAGATGCCGGCCTGGTTATCCCGGCACTGGATGGCCGGTATGGCTTGTCCCCTTTCCCCGGCATCCAGTCCCATCGCTGGTTTTCACAACAGGTCCAGATGGATGTATTGGGGCAGACGTTTGATAATCCTGGTTACATCGAGCGCAACGCGGCGATCCTGAAGCTGGTTGCAGACAATCCCAATCGCAAGGCGCAGTATGTTGCATGTATTGCCTGCTGGATCCGCGAAACGGAGACAATGATGACGGAAACCGGCACCTGCGACCTTTGGATCGCAGAGCAACCCCAGGGGGAGAATGGCTTTGGCTACGACCCCATCATGATCCCCGTGGATACCGACAGGACACGCACCATGGCCGAGTTGCCCAGCGAAGAGAAAAACCGGCTCAGCCACCGCCGCAAAGCTTTGGAACAATTAATCCGAAACATCCTGTCCGCTTCGATCGGCACAAAATCGCATTGAGTCGTTTTTGAACACCCAGTAGCATCACCTGGGGATTTTAATGCTTCATCGCCTTATGCCATTATCCACCTTCCCAATTACGACACACCAGGCCCTTCCGCAACATCTGCGTTTTGGTCAGGGCCAGGATATCTTTGTCCGTAGGCATGTGGATACAACTGCCCAGTCGCCCATACGCTTTTCAGCCCGCATAAGTCCGAATGCCATGCATTGTGCCGTAACTTCGTTTGAAAGGGAAACAGGCTTTCCGGATCTGGCGCTGACGTCCAGAAAAATCGAAGAGGCCGTCGCCCAGGCAATCGAACAGGTTTGCCAGGAGAAAGACATTAAAGTGCTTTATGCCGGATATGACCCCACGTGTTCCGTCGCCAGGGGAGTTGCCGTTCCCGGTTCCGACCTGGACGGGTTAACCATCGTGGTGAACAAGAAGGCGCGACCCTTTAAAAAGACCCTTGTCCAAAGGCTTTCCTATGAACCTGCGTATAGGCAGCTCATTGCGTTTAACCCCAAAAGCGATGACTCCCAGGGGATTAAGGTCATTAATACAAGGGAAATCGATATCTACAAAAATCACATCTTAAAGCGGGAGGCGGTTGCGCCAGCCAAGGACTGGGACGCCATATGCAGGGTAAGGCAGTTTATGGCCCTGGTAGCGTATGGAAAGCCACTTCGGGAGGATTACCCTATAAAGTGGAAGGACTTGGCCGAACTTAACCAGAAAGATTCTCGCAGGGAACCCGATTATTATAGCCCTTTACTCAAGCGGCCGCCAAAAGCCAAGTATATTTACCGGCAGCGTTTGGCTGAGCTTTATCCCACCTTAACCCTGGCGGAAAAATGGATCATTATTAAAACCCAGCAGGATAATACGGCCCGCCGATACCAGCCAAAACTTCAGCCTTCGGTGCCCCTTGAGTTCTCTCCGCAACATGACTACTATGCAGAGCTTTGCAGCTTAAGGGACAAAGGCCTGCTCATCCAGCTTGATCCGGAGTCGCCAGAATTGATTGCTGCATGGAGCCCCCTGTACATTGGGCAGGAAATCGAATTGGAATCCCGGCTATAAACCATCCTAACGCCGGTACAGAATAATATGTTTTTCCTCAGCATCTGCTGGTTCAACTGGATCCGCAATCCCCTGAACTTGTCTCAGGATGGCAGCCTTTCAGCATTGAGCAGGAGCAACAGTTAGAAAACCGGCTCAATAGCAACTAATTTTTAGGTTGCTCAGTAAGCATGGGCATCAGCCAGTGGTTATTGCGAACGATCCGGCCCTTTTCCACCCGGTAGCGCGTAAAATTCTCCAGGGAAGCAATCACCAGATCCCCTTCCGGCGTAATGCGGTACTGTGCGCCGCGATCGGAATGCGCCAGCTTGAGGTTAAAGTTGTTGTCCACCTGTGCCCCTTCCGGAAATGAGGATCGGACGGAGTTGACAATATTGGCCGGGTGAATTTGCCGTGGCGGCAGTTGTAATACGGTGGAACCCTTGGAAACGGCATGCTGGAGCTTCACCTGGACGGCCTCCACAATTTCGGCGTCCTCGGTTTCCTTCATCCCCAACCAAAACATCACGCCATAAACGACCAGCACCACGCCGATAATCCCCAGCGCCAAAGTTTGGGAAAGCGATACGCCTTGCTGTTTCATGCTGCCTGCAAATCCTTCTGTCCTGTCCACCATTCAACACACCTACACTGCATTGTAGCAGAAAAAACGGATCTGGCCCTCCTGCACGCGGCCAAAAGGCAAGAGCGCGCAACGCTACCGCAAGTAGAGGATATCCGCGAGAATCCTCAAGTTTATCCCCGGTATGCCGATAAAAAAGATGATCCAGGAGAAGGTGACATCATCGCCGGTTACGAGGAAGGCCGCAAATATGATAAACCCGCTTAACGGATTACAGTGAAAGCCAATCTATAGCTATAATAAAAAAATGAGCATTACAATCGATCAAATTATTCAAAAAATGGATCATCTGCCCGAACCGCCCAAGGCATCGGTGCAGGCTGTAAACATGCTGGAAGATCCGAACGTGCCCATTGCAAAAGTGGCCGAGTTCATCAGCATGGACGAATGCTTGACGGGGAAATTGCTCAAGCTGAGTAACTCCGCCCATTACGGTTACTCCGGCAAGGTTGCCACGGCCAAGGAAGCCTTGATGCGGATTGGAACCAACATCGTAAAATGTTCCCTGTATTCCTCCATGCTGGAGATGGCCGGGTTTAACCCCAACCACTTCTTTATGGAGCTTTGGAAGTCCGCGTTGTTTACCGCATTCGTCGCCAAGGACGTGGGTGAGCGCCTGGGCCATTCCCGTGTGGATTTATGTTTTACCGGCGGCCTGCTGTGCGATGTGGGCCAGTTGATGATGAATGAGTTTGCCACGCAGGTTTATACCAACCTGGCCATGCAGGTTCGCAAAGGCGGCTACGATATCGTTCAGGCGGAAAACCAGGTATTTGGCTTTACCCATGTGCAGGTGGGCTACAAAATTGCGGATTTATGGAAACTTCCGGTCATTTATCAAAACGTCATCCGTTATCATCACGACCCAATACCGACCTACAACCGCGTGTTGCCGGATGATTACAAGCTGATCGTGGCGATTCACGTCGCTAATAATCTTTCTCCGCTGTTTAGCGACCAAAGCGGCAAGCATATCAACATGGATGCCGTGAAAAACGCCGGGCTCAACCTGTCCCGCGAAATGATCGTCCAATCCCTCTCCCAAAAGTTCGATATTTATTATCGCGACATCGCCCGCATTACGGATTCCATGTTTGGGGCGGTTGCTTAAGTCGCTTTACTTCAACCCCGTTCTCCCCTTGTCGGTGTAATCTGCGCCGGATTGGGCCGACCACAAGTATAATAAAAAGTATGTCGCCCAAACTTGAGCAAATTCTCGAAAAGATGGATCAGATGCCTGAACCGCCCCAGGCTGCGGTTGAGGCTGTGAACATGCTGGAAAACCCGGAAATTCCGGTTGCTAAAATCGCCGAGTTTATCAGTATGGACGAATGTTTGACTTCCAAATTGCTTAAAATCAGTAATCTGGCGCATTACGGCTATTCTCGCCAAGTGGCTACCGTCAAGGACGCCTTGATTCGGATTGGGACGAATGCCGTCAAGTGTTCGCTGTATTCTTCCATGGTGGAAATGGCCGGGTTCAAGCACAACCTGTTTTTCATCGAACTGTGGAAATCCGCGCTGTTTACCGCCTTTGTCGCCAAGGATGTGGGGGAGCGGCTGAAATACGAAAACGTGGACTTGTGCTTTACCGCAGGCCTGCTGTGCGATGTAGGCCAGTTGATGATGAACGAGTTTTCCACGGAAGTTTACGCCAGCCTGGTGATGGAAGTGAAACGCTCCAAATTTGACATTGTCCATGCCGAAAACCAGGTGTTCGGGTTTACCCATGTGCAAGTGGGTTACAAACTGGCAGACCTTTGGAAACTGCCCAACCTGTATAAGAACGTCATTCGGTACCACCACGACCCCATGGCTGCGTTCGGCAAGATTTTACCGGATGAGTTCAAGCTCGTGGTTGCCATCCATGTGGCCAATAACCTTTCCCCTTTATTTAGCGACCAAAGCGGGCACGAAATTAACATGACTGCCGTGCAACGGGCCGGGCTCAACCTGGATAAGGCCGTCCTGATAAAAAGCCTGGCGAAAAAGTTCGATTCGCACTATCGGGAAATTACCCGAATCCAGGAAGCCATGTTTGGCAAGCTTTAGACCTGTAAGTACTTCCGAACGGCAATGGCTGCGCCGCCACCGCCCACCAGCAGGCCCATCAGCACCAGGATAATGTAGACAATGTTGCTGGTGGATTCGTTGGTTTGCAATTGAAACGTGATAAAAACCTGGTTAAGGAACTCAACGGCAAAATAAACCGCGCCACAAGCCACCAGGGCGCTCACGACGCCGTACAGCGCGCCTTGCAACAGGAACGGCAGGCGGATATACCAGTTCCCGACGCCCATCATCCTCAGGATTTCAATTTCCCGGCGTTTGTTTTGAATCAGCAGGTGAATGGTGTTATTGATGATAAACATCGTCAGCATGGCCAGGATAAACGACACCGACATCCCCACAATCGAGGCACCCTGCGTAATCTTGCTGATCTTGTCCAGCACTTCCTTGGGATACTGAAGGGTTTCCACGCCGGGGAGGCTTTTCAATTTCTCAACCGTGGTCAAAATGTGCTTTTCGGAAGTCATCTGCATGTGGATGGTGTCGGGCAGCGGGTTCTCCACATCCGGCAGTGGATATTCCTTCTGCATCTCTGCCCAGGCCTTTTCCTTGGAGATGAGGGTGAGCTTCTTGATATGCGGCAGCTTCATAATCTCATCCCGAACCTGTTGGGTGTTGGCTTCATCCTTGATGTAGACTGAAATTTCCACTTCCGAACCCAGGTTTTGCACAAGAACGCCCATCTCGATGATTACGGCCAGCAAAGCCCCGAAAATACTTAAAATCGAAGCCATAATCACCACGATGATGATATTCATCAGGCCGGTGCGCTTCAGCCCCATCCCGGTTTCCCGAAAGATACGGCCGGTAATGCGAAGTTCCGTCGTTAAGGAGCCAACCAGGTCACTCATTTATAAAATAGGCTCCATCAGGTATGTCACTCACAATTTCTCCGCTTTTCAAGGCAATAACGCGCTTGCGCATCTGGTTCACTATCTGGTGGTTGTGTGTGGAAACCAATACCGTTGTGCCACGGCGATTGATTTGCTGCAACAGGTTCATAATCTCCAGCGAGCTATCCGGATCCAGGTTCCCGGTTGGCTCATCGGCAATCACAATGGCCGGGCCATTCACAATCGCGCGGGCAATCCCGACGCGCTGCTGTTCCCCGCCGGAGAGTTCCTCGGGCGTCGCGTCCACCTTTTCAATCAGGCCAACCACTTTGAGCGCGCCCAAAACCCGCTTGCGAATCTCCGTAGGGCTGACGCCCAGCGCCCGCAAAACATACGCCACGTTATCGAATGCGCTTTGCCCCGGAAGCAATTTAAAGTCCTGGAAAACAATGCCCATCCGCCGCCGCAGCTTGGGAACCTCGTGCCCGGACAGTTTGGCGACATCAATCCGCCCCACCAGCACCTTGCCGGAGGTTGCCTTTTCCTCCCGGTAGATCAGCTTCATAATGGTGGACTTTCCGGCGCCGGAAGGCCCGACAAAGAAGACAAACTCGCCCATTTCAATTTCAAAGTCCACGTTATGCAAGGCAACGCAGTTATCGTAACGCATGGAGGTGTCAACAAACTGGATCATGAAGGGGCAGGCTGCTACTCGATTACTCTTTTCTATTCCCATTATAACGAACGAACGCCGGAAACAAAAATTTCCGTTAACGGCTGCTTACATCCATTCACGAGTTTGCTAGCGCAGGAGGCAATTTCTGATTGTGTCCTGGTTTGATTGAAAGCAAGTTGTTATGTAAGGAGAACTCGAATGAAGATTGGATTCCAAGCCCCCCGTTTTGGTTTAACCCACACCATCCAATACCAGACCAGAGACCAGGCGACGGCGGCCAAAGCCGTTTTGGAAAAGCATTATGCCAACTATCAGAATCCCAACGAACCTCCCGGTACCGTTACGCAGGAATATAGAACCCTAAACATCGAAGTGCCCAACTATGTTAGAGTGGGATCGAATGGCCGTATTAATTTATTCCCGGCCGTTGCGGATGTTGGCGCCAGGCAGATTGTGAGAAATTTGAGGATTAAACCCACGGCGTATGCCGTCAAGGCGGAATTTCCAGTCACAATGAAACTGGCCATGACCGATCGTATGTTTCATTTGCCGGGACAAGGCATAGATAATCTGTTACAGGATACACGGCCTAAAGATGTGGCTGGGCTGGTAAGGATTGTGGGGTGACTTAAGCCAATCCCGGCTTAGTAATAAGCCACTGCACGAATGCCTGTATGGCCGCCGGGCGGTAGCTGGGCAGTTGCACATGGATCCAGGGCTTTGGCAGCACTTCCCGGTCGGAGGGCATGCCGGCGGAAGCCAGGATCATCTTGGTATTGGGGTAACTTGATTTGAGTGTCTTATACATTTCCTGCTGCATAGGGTTAAGGTGGCTATTAAACGCCACGAATACAATGGCATCCAAAGGTTGCTCTATACCTTCGGGCAAACTAAAACGTTGCTCCCCTTCCACCGGGTAAAAATCATAAAATTGCGGCGCAATACCGTAGTGTATGCTCCAGCCAAGCAAGTCCTTGCCTCGTTCCTGATCCGGCCCGTAGTGGCGCATTGTAGCACGATCCGGGGCAATCAACGCCCACCGGCTGGTGTGGGAAAGCGGCAACGGGCTAATGAAATCATGGTGCAACTCCACCAAAGCTTTCTGGGCCCATTGCAGGGCCTGCTCGTGGCAAGCCTCCTCGGTGAGGGCCGGAGGAGCGTATTGATAGGGAGATACTTGTCCCAGCCTTGTCTTGGCAGCCAGGATGCGCTGTATTTTTTCATCAATCAACGCCTCGGATAGCTTCCCCTGGCGAACACGGGACAGGATGGCTTCGTAGGCCTGCCAGGCTTCCGGTTGCGCCCGGCGGTAAACCAGCACATCCGCCCCGGCTTTTAGTGCCAGCACGGCCACTTCCGAGGGATCCGCATCATTCCAGACGGCGCCCATCATCAGGTCATCCGTAAACACCAACCCGTTAAAGCCCATTTTGCCGCGTAGCAAGCTTTGCACAATACCTGGTGACAACGACGCAGGGAGCTTGCCATCAATCCCCAGTTGGCGTGAAAGAACCGGGTATAACCCATGGGCCACCAGGACAGCCGGTAAGCCTTCCGGAATGAGTGCTTCGTAAGGAGCTAACTCCGTTTCCTCCCAGCGCTCAAAAACCGGTAGGGATAAATGCGAATCGACCGTCCCGCTGCCATGGCCGGGGAAATGCTTGGCCACCGGAAGCACGCCGCTATTTAAATGCGCCTGGATGACTGCCCTGGCGTACGGAATAACCGCCTTCGCCTTACTACCATAAGCCCGCACACCGATAATCGGGTTCATCAGTTCCAGATCCAGATCTACCGTGGGGGTGAAGTTGACGTTAAAACCCAGCCACCGGAGGCGTTGAGACACTTCTCGATTGACCTGCTCGCAGAAATGGACATCCTGCTTCAGGCCAAACGCCACCGGCAATATCCCTGTCGGGAACAACCAATGGGGAAGACGCTCCACCTGCCCGCCTTCCTGGTCAATGGCGATGAACGGATCAACCGTTCGCTTTAACGTGTGCGAAAGTTGGGAGAGGTATTCCTTCAGTTCGATGGCGGTATTAAACGGCTGTAAATGGTTGCGAAACAAAATCAAACCCCCTAAGCCGTACCGGACAAAGGGCTCAATCTCCTCTTCCAACTGCAGGTCGCTCCCGACCATAAAGAGCTGGGCAATTTTCTCATCCAGTTTCATTATCGGCATTGGTCATTTCCCCACGCAAAACCGGGCAAATACGGAATCCAAAACCAGTTCGGTCGTATCCTTCCCCAGCAGGCCCTGGAGTTCCAGCAAGGCGTCCGTTAATGGCACCGTTGCCAAATCCAGCGGGATGACTGGCGAGATCAACGTCTTTTCAGCCTCCTCCAGGTTACCCTGAACCTTTTCAAGGTGTGCCATCTGCCGGTGAGACAACAGGTAATCCAGCCCTGACACATCCGGGACGGTATCGGCCAGGGATTCCAGCCAATCCATCAGTTGACCCATGCCGCTGCCGGTTTGGGCAGAAACCGAAATGACCGGCCATCCGGTCGGGTTTTCAGCCAGTTGGGCGTTAAACCCCAAGGCATCCGACTTATTAAGGACAATTACGCCTTGGCTATCCTTCACCGTTTCCAGCACGTTCCTATCACGCTCCTCGAGCCCCGTGGTTCCATCCAGTACATATATTATAGCCTGAGATGACGCAACCGCCTGCCAGCTCCTTTCCACGCCCAACATCTCCACCTGATCCGCCGTCTCGCGCAGCCCGGCCGTATCGGTCAGCGTAAGGGGGATGCCCTTGACCTGCAACGTTTCCCGAATGACATCCCGCGTCGTCCCCGGGATATCCGTCACAATGGAACGCTCAGAGGACAACAAGGCATTGAATACAGACGATTTCCCGGCGTTGGGCCTGCCAATCAACGCCACTTCAATGCCTTCACGCAGTACCTGGTTCCGGCGATTGATGCTCAAGCGTTCCGAAAGCTGGGTTGCCAGCTCGCGCAACTGTGCTGCCAGCACATCCCTGTCCGGCTCATCCACTTCGTCGGGGAAATCGATGCTCGCCGTCAAGTCCGCCTGGATGCGGGAAATTTCCAAAAGTAATTGCTGGAGGTAATTGCCCACGGCCCGGTGGTGCAGGTTGTTGGCAGACAGCTTAATTAACGCTTCCCCTTGGGCATGAATCAAATCCAGGATGGATTCGGCCTGGGATAAATCGATGCGGCCGTTGAGCAGGGCACGTCGCGTGAACTCGCCTGCGGCAGCAGGCATCGCGCCTTGGGCCAGGCACAGCTTCAGGATGGTTTGGGACAGCACCGCGCCCCCATGGCAATGGATTTCCATACAGTCTTCGCCGGTAAAGCTTTTAGGGCCTTTAAACGGCAAAAACAGGACCTCATCCATCAGCTTGCCATCCACGGGATCGCGCAGCCAGCCATGGAGTACCCGGCCCGGCTCCCACTGCATGGGTTTAGCAGATAAACGAGAAGCGATTTCCCAGCTTTGCGGCCCGCTGATGCGGATGATGGCCACGCCGCCCGTACCACGGGGGGTTGCAATGGCGGCAATGGTGGTTAAATTTGGCAATGCGGCTGTGTTTTGCTGTTCCAACATCGGATTAAATGCTGACATACTATGCCGGTTGCGTTTCAGAAACCGCTTCGTCCACGGGCGGCTCTCCAGCCTGGAAGAGGCTCAACTGCTCCTGGCGGGCCGCTTCCAGTAAAGAGGCTTGGCGCTGCTTCTCAATCACCGTGAACTCTTTCTCCTGCATGCGGCTCATCAGGCGCTCGGCTTTTTGGATAACCTTGGACGGAAGCCCTGCCATCTTGGCGACCTGGATTCCGTAGCTTTTCTGCGCGGCTCCGGGCACGACCCGATGCAGGAACTCGATATGCCCTTCGGTCTCGCTGACCAGAACCCGGTAATTCTGTATCTTCGGGCTCACCTGCTCCAGCGTATTAAGCTCGTGGTAATGGGTTGCAAACAGCGTGCGACAACCGTTGTGGTTGGCTAAATGCTCCGCCACACTCCAGGCAATGGACACCCCGTCATACGTGCTGGTGCCGCGCCCCACCTCATCCAGTAACACCAGGCTACGGTTGGAAGCGCAATTGAGGATATGGGCCGTTTCGGTCATTTCCACCATAAAGGTCGACTGGCCGCTGGCCAGGTCATCCACAGCGCCAATGCGGGTAAATAACTGATCCACGATGCCGATGCGTGCATACGCAGCCGGAACAAAACTGCCCATTTGCGCCATAATGACAGCCAGGGCAACCTGACGCATATACGTGGATTTTCCGGCCATGTTAGGGCCGGTAATAATCATCAGCTGGGGAATCCGATGATCTTTCGGGGCTGCGGACAACGTGCTGTCATTGCTGACGAACGCGCCCAGGGGTAGCAGTTTTTCAATCACCGGGTGACGACACTCATGCAGCGTCAGCTCCAAGGAATCATCCACCTGGGGACGGACATAATTATTTTCAACGGCCACTGTCGCAAGCGACTGCAAGACATCTAAAACCGCAATGCGATGCGCCGCTTCACGCAAAGCAGGGCCAAAAGCGATCAGCTCATCCCGTAGCTGGATATAGAGGGAATATTCCAGGTCAAACAATTTATTCTGGGCTTCAAATACCTTCTCCTCATGCGCCTTTAACTCTGGCGTCACGTAACGCTCGGCATTCGTCAGCGTCTGTTTCCGGTGGT
The DNA here is from genome assembly GCA_937922745.1 of uncultured cyanobacterium. GTDB lineage: Bacteria > Cyanobacteriota > Vampirovibrionia > Vampirovibrionales > JAGQHJ01 > CALAJO01. The sequence goes on along the minus strand of CALAJO010000004.1, from coordinate 32,616 downwards.
AATCTGCCGGGGCGGATTTGGACAAGGCCTTGCTGATTTCGATATAGTAGCCAAAGGCGCTGTTCATCCCCAGCTTAAGGGTTTTAATGCCGGTGCGCTCCCGTTCGGTTCGCTCGTACTCCTCCAGCCAGGCTTGCTGGTTTTCCAGCGTATGCCGATACTGATCGATCTCCGGGTGAAAGCCGGTTTTAAAGAGATTTCCTTCCTTTAACCCGATGGGCGGGTTATCGCTGATGGCCTCTTCAATCCGGCCGGCAAACAGGTTAAGTTCCTGCGGCAGGGCGGCCGCACGCGACAGATAAAAGGCGGATTCCCCTTGCAAGATGGCCTGGATTTCCGGCAAGCGCTGGCACGAACGCTTCAACGCCACCAGATCACGGGGCTGGGCGCTGAGGTTCTGGATTTTCATGCTCAGGCGCTCCATATCGTAAATATCCGGCAGCAAACTCCTCAACTGCTCTCGGATAGGGGGCACTTTCACCAAGGCATCGACTGATTCCAGGCGCGATTGGATCTCGGAAAGATCGATAGAGGGAGATTGAAGCCATTGGCGCAGCAAACGCGCGCCCATGCTGGTGCAGGTCTTATCCAGTACCCAAAGCAGGGTTCCCTCGGTTCGGTTATCCCTAACGGTATGGGTCAGCTCCAGGTGACGCCGTGCTGCGGAATTCATCTCCAACCGCTCAGAAAGATGGTAATAGCGAATCGCCTCAAAGGCCGGGCGGGATTCCTCCAGGTACATCTGCTCCAGGTAGCCCAACAGCGCGCCAACGGCAACCACCGCCGCCGGATGCTCCATCAAGCCAAAGCTGCTGATGTCCTTGACATTGAACCAAAGCAGGATGCGGCTTCTCGCCCGCATGTCATCAAACGCTTCCGGCCGCACGGCGGTGCATTTGTAAGCTTCCTGGAACTGCGCGGAAACATCCGGCACCCATTCATCCACCACAACGCCCTTTTGCTTACGCCCCTTCACCAGCAGTTCACTCGGCATAAGGCGATCCAGTTCGCTTTGGAACTGGGCCTGCGTCACTTCCGTAGCGTAAAACTCGCCGGTTGTGACGTCACAATAAACCAGTCCCCAGAGCCCGCGCTTGACGTCATACCAGCAGGAGCCGAGGAAATTATTTTCCGTCGACTTTAAAAACCGTTGATCCGCAATAGTGCCGGGAGACAAAACTCGCGTCACACGCCGCTCCACCAGGCCTTTTGCCAGGGCAGGATCTTCCATTTGCTCGCAAATAGCCACCTTGAAGTTCTTCTCCAGCAGCCTTTGCAGGTAACTATCCACCGCCTTAACCGGCACGCCCGCCATCGGCACACGGCCCAGCTTACCGGCCTCCCGGCTCGTTAGCGTAATTTCGATTGCGCGGGAGGTGATAATGGCGTCCTCGAAGAACGTCTCATAAAAATCCCCCATCCGGTAAAACAGGATAATACCCGGATAGGCCTGTTTTACCTCGATAAACTGACGCATCATCGGTGTGGCGTCATCCGGGTTAATCTGCGCCGTACACAGCAAGTTCATTTCGGTTGGTTTTTCGCTCATCATGCCAGGATCTTAGCAAACTTGGCGTGGAAAGAAAAACAAAGCCCGGCCGGATATAAGGAAATGTAAAATTATCGGGAGAAACTTGCGGGGCTCGCCCATTGCCTTGTTGCGGGCCGGGGCAATCGCAGCGATTGCAGGATATCCGGGCGCTTTACCAGATGAAGCAATAATTGCTGGCGCGCCATCATATTTTGCTTTTGCTTCTCCAGCATCATCTGGGTTTGCTCTTTCAATACCTTTTGCTTGGTGTACCACATGTTAATCAGTGGCACTGTAACGCTTAGGCAGGCAGTTGTGGCCAGCATTCCCCACCAGAAGTTTTTACGGGCCAGCTTGAAGGCCGGATGGCTCATATTTTGCCCCACCTGCTCGAAGATGGTGTGGTAAGGCACTGCCACGGGTAATTTTATCCCTAGGATATTCTGCGTTTTGGCAAGAGAAACCCCTTTCAACAGCTTGCCGTATTTCTTCTGGAGGTGTGCCGCGCTGAAGCCCGAGAAGATGGCATCGCCAAAGAAATAAAAGAAGTCGAACGTGATGCCCTTCACCATATTTTCCCGAAACTCGTGGGAATCCCGGCTGGACATCAACTTGGGCAGGTTATAGTTAAACAGGGTTTCGTAGAACAGCAGCCATTTGCTCATAAAAATGGCATTGGAATAGTTGAAGTAAGGTAGCAGTTTTTTAAACTGGCCGATGATACCTTTACCAACCGGCGCTTTACTCTTAAGCGTTTGCCATAGCAGGATGGGAAAGGCGATGGAGGAGCCAAACCCCAGCACGGTTGAGATCAGAAAGCGCTTCTTTTTGTTCTTTTCGTAGTTCTCGGATTTCTTGGCCCGATATTCTTCCGAGGCGTAGTTAAATTCACCGGAAAACCCTTTCTTCCCGGAGAGTTTTTCCGTCAGCCAGTTTTTGGCAAACCAGAAAAACTGGCCCTTGGCAGCCAGGAGCATTAAATCCGTAAAGACAATCTGGGTTTTTGCAAGCCGGATGGCGTTAACCAGTTGCGGTGTAAGCTGCCGGGCGCTCTTTATGCCAAACTGCCTTAGCCTTGCTGTATTCGGACTATTCCATAGCTTTTTTAAGCCATTATGCTCAAGCATCTCGAACGGCATATTTAACGGCCGGGCCTGGGGAAGCAAACCGTATTTTTGTTGCAAATGCTTAGAATAATGCTTGTTAAAGATGGATTCCAGCAACAAGGGCAGCGCAATACCTATGGAAAGGTAGCTCCCAATGGATAAGGCGCTCTCAATCCGTTCATATTTGTTCCGGGCCAGGCCCAAGCTCCACGGAAAATGGCCAATGGATTCGATAAACAGCCGGTTCATCAATTGGTTTCGCGCCAGTTGCACATCCCATGGCACAGCTGCACCCATACGCTGTGAAGCCTGGGGCTTTGAGGCACTATATGCAGGATGCCACGTAACTGCTTTCATCGGGTGTCCATTGCTCACCTCATCAATAAAAACCAGGGGCCTCGTGATTTTTATCGAAATCAGGAGGCCGCAATAAAAAAATTTACCTGTACACGGGAATCTTTAAAACTTTCTTAAAAGAGACAATTTTTTCCAAACTTTGTTTTTTATTTTTTTACTATCTTTATTGAGGGTAGGGAGAAGGATGCAGATCGGTTTAAATCCGTTTTTAAACCCGATGCAGCCACTGCAACAGGCAGGGCTGCAATCGCAGCCTGTAGCAGCGCGCCGGCAAACAGCCGGGATACCCCAGTCCTTCCAGTTGGGCACCCCCCAGGGCAAGAATTTATTTGACACCATGGCGGATTTTAACAACCCCTTGAAACAACAAGGAGCGCAAGGCGCCGAAGGGGCACCACAGGACGACCAGGAGAAAAAGCAAGGTCAGCTGGATGAAACCCTTTTTACCGATATCCTGGATTTTATGGAGCGCGCGCAGGAAATGGCCTCCCTTAGTCCTCAGACAGCGGTGCAATTGATGATCCAGGCGCTTGGTCTGATTAAAGGCGGCATTGCCTTCATCAAGGCAAACAAGCCTAATCCGCTTGGCGGGCAGGCCCAAGGCAGCATGGAGGCCCAGGGTGTGCCAAATCCCAACCAACTCAAGTCTACGGTTAACAATATGGATTTGCTGATGCGGTTGAGCCAGATGCAGGAAGTGGCAGTGTCCGCGATCAAGACGCTCACCAAAACATCCCTGTCGGATGAAGACATCATCAATATGGCCCCTACCACCGGCCTCTCGGATAAACATGTGACTGGCGGTACAACCACACATCTTCCCTGGAATGGGGTTTCCAACTCAGGCGGCCCTAGCGCGGCCGTTATGGCCTACCCCAGCATTGAGGGTGCAAATATTGCCAGCAAACCGGCAAACCCCACCACGGCTGCGCCAGACCTGTTTACTTCCATCGCCGGGGAAAGCGCCCCCCAACCACGTACCGGTGACATCCAGGGCGTAAGCCGTGAGGTGAATGAACTGTTCTCATCGGAAAGGCGCAACGGCGAAACCATCGAGAGTCGCATGAAGCAAGGAAATGCCAGTACCAAGGTTCAGGAATTGGCCCGAACCAAAATCAACGACGCCTTTAAATCCATCACCGAGGCGCAAAATGGAAATGCTTCCGGCGTGGCGATGAAGAACGCCTTCCAGGATCTCAACGCTGCCGAGATGTTATTCACCCTGGTGGATGCTGCGAGTTTTGCTAATGGCCACGCCACAAGCGGCAACCATGTGTCGGATACCAGCCGCATTTCCCAGTTGCGCCAAGCGGCGCAAACCGTCATGTCCGCTCCCGGATCGGGTGGCTCCGTGTTTTAAGACGGCTGCCTCAACAGTGGAAATCACAAGTCAACACCGGAATTTTTCCAAAAAAAATCTCGGCCACTGGCCGAGAAACTTAAGGAGGGGTATATAGTATTCAAGACACTAAGGTAAGTGTAATTTGTACATTAGTCAAGACCCCTCATGAATTTTTTTAAGAAATATAACGAACTTATTTATTCAAAGCGTTAATAACATCCTGGGTAACGTCCTTGCCGCCTTGCAAAACCGTTTGCTTGGGAAGCACCAGGTCGAGCTTTTGGGAGGTCGCAACTTGCTGGATGGCACGCTCAAAGTCCTGGCGCAGGATTTGCTCCTGGCCAACGGTCCATTCACGATATTCCTTGAACTTGGTGGCAAACTGATTGTTCAGTTTGTCTTCCAGGTTCTTTTTCTCAACGGGAGACAGTTTTTCACCGGCCTTTAGTTGGGTAACCAAGTTATCACGCAGTTTCTGAAGTTCATCTTCCTTGGTTTTAACCTGGGTTGCCAGGCCTTGGGCTTTCGTGTATTTCTGGGAAACCAAAGCCATATCCACCACGCCGATTTCCTGGGCAATTGCAGCCCCGGTTAACAACAGGCTCAAGCCTACGGCGCTTAACATCTGCTTTACTTGTTTCATTACTGGGAATTCTCCTTTCCTACAGAGACAGGGGTTTTTCTTTCTTAACTACCTACCACTAGAATTTCTGGCCAACACCAAAGTTAAAGTTACGGGTCTGACGTCCGGTATTACCACCCAGAGGTTTTGCCCAATCAACACGAATGGGGCCCAATGCAGGAATATTGATGCGCACGCCGGCCCCAACGGAGATCCCGTAACCGGGACGATCAAAGATATCGTTGGTATCCGCTTCGTCAAACAACACACCAGCATCGGCAAACAGGGCCGCTTGCACCATGTCGTAAATTGGGAGTTGTGTAAATCGTTTCAACAGTGGCAACTTCGTTCTAACTTCCGCACTTCCCAGGAGAAAGTGCTGGCCGACTCCAACGCCGCCTTCCTGGAACCCGCGAACCGTGTAGGCACCACCCATACGGAACAGGTTAAACTGGGGCGTCTCACCAAACGGCGCCCCCCCACCCTGAAGGTTCATGGCAAAGGTCACACCATCGGTGATTTTTAAATAGCGACGAATATTTGCCGTAATGGTTCCATAAGAGTCCGTATCAAGACCAAAACCCAAGCGGCTGCCCACTGTCGCCAGCCACCCCTGGCTGGGGTTAAACCGGTTATCCCGAGAATCGTAGGCAACACCGGGAGAAAGGTAGATAAACGAGCCGTCTTCCAACTGCTCGGCACGCTGAGCCGGGGTAATGCCCAAGCTAGCCAAACGGGCGGCCGTAACCCCCTCACGCAAATTAGTATTTTCATATCCGAGACCGACCGAGGTCGTTAAGCCAGGTAGCCGCTCAATCGGTCGTCCCCAGGTCACCTCTGTCCCAATTCGGCGCTCAATTGCCAGTGGAACGTTAAAGCTTGCCAAGTCACGCCCAAAGAGAGAAACGCCTAAAGAGTTTGCTGTTTCCGCAATACTGGGAGTAAACCAGTTAGCCTGGAACTGCACAACGGTTTGATCCGCCGTGTCTCGATCGGCTCCCAAAACCCCGGTACCCAAAGAAAAGATGGTGCTGATGTTTTGGCCTCGGCCCATAAAGTTGGGATCCGAGTAGCCGACGGAACCGAAGACACCGGTTGCCGTATCGATACCACCGCCGAGGGACAGCGCCCCGGTTTTCTTCTCATCCACTTCCACCATCAGGTCGTAGGCGCCAGGCTGCTCAGGGGAAGCTTTAATGACGCGGCGAACATCGGAGAAGGCTTGCGTTGAGAAAATGCGGCGCATGTCATCGCTGACGGTTTTCTCGTTATAGATTTCGCCTTCCTTTTGCGCCATGGCACGGCGAATTACGTAGTCCTTGGTTTTCTTGTTGCCGGAGAAGGTAATTGTCCCAATTCGCCCTTCGTTAATAATTAAACGGACGACGCCCGGTTCATCTTCCCGGATATCTTCCACACGGGCCAAAATGTACCCCTTATCCTTATATAGGGCTTCCACATCCTGAATCCCGGCATTAATCATGTTGATGTTCTGCGGCTTGCCAATCTGGTCGGCATACACTTCCTGCAAGTCGGCTTCATCGACAACGGTTTCGCCTTCAAACTCAAAGCGCTGCACCACGGGGTTCTCTTCCACCTCAATCTTGAGATGAATCCCATCGCGGGTTGCGACAGGCACAACACGCAGGTTCTCCGTAAAGTATCCCAGGTCGTAAACCTTTTTCAGGTCGCTTTGCAGGCGGCGCTTGCTGTAAATCGTGCCCGGCTTGGTTTCAATCACCTGTAAAATGGTTTCGGCCGGAATCAGCTTGTTCCCCTGGATTTCAATCTGCGTGACAGTGATGGCCTGATCGTACAGGGACTCGGTTCCAGGCAGGACGTTGCCCTCCCCACCCGGTGTCAACTCTTCGATGGGAGTTGGCTCCAGCGGGATTTCTTCTTCGCCAAACGTATCAACAGACTGGGCAAAGCTCGTTAAAGGCTGCAAGCCAATCGTTAAGGCTAAAATTACTGCAAGCGTGGAGAGACGTTTATGAGGGGTCACGATACCTTCCCTTTCCAATCCGTTGACTGTCCTGGCACCTGTGCGTATGTCCGGGGAGCGATTGCCCCGGCGACCCGGCTAAAACAGTGCATTTATCATCTTTCCACCCATCCTTCCTACGGGTCTGTCAGTCGGATGGTTAGAGATGCGTATAAGGATACAATGACATTGTACCGGGTTCAAACCTTTTTGTGCGAAGAAGTAATAATTTGTTGCTTCAGTAATATCAAGGCTCCCGGCAGTGCCCCCAAGAGGAGAACCGAAAGCCAAACCAAGCTGAATGTTGCAGCCAGGCTCTGCGGCACACTGGCCCATTGCGCCAGCAGATACGTCATGGCGCCTTCACGCAAGCCAATCCCGTTGAGGGAAAGCGGAACCATGGAAGCCAAGCCCGACAGACCATAGATAGATGCCATCATCAAATACGGCACCTCTGCGCCCAGGATTTTGAGCATTAACACGTAAAGCAAAATACCGCCGCCGTGAAAGACCAGCGACAAGAGAATGGCCACCAGCATCACCAGAGGGGAAGGCCAGATATCGGCAAGTTGCAGATGGTCATCATGGTTCTTCAGCACAAATTTGCGAATAAACCGATGCCCCCAACGATGCCGATCGATCCATTTAAAGGCAAACAGAAACAATAAAGCCGTCAGCATAATGCCTGCAACCATCAGCCCCACATATCCGCCGATGTCGCCTGGGTTCACAAAGATCAGGCTCAGGATAATCATCGTCAATAAGCCGCAAAGCCCAGTGGTTCGCTCCGATAATATGGAGAGGAAGGCCTTTGTCCAAGGGCTGCCGGTTTCGCGAGAAAGCAAAAAAGCCCTGCCCACATCCCCGCCGACGGCTGTGGGCAAAAACAGACCAAAAAACATCCCTTGCAGGTAAAAGCGGTAAAACACATCTACCCCAGCCTCAATCTTCATCGCGCGGGCCAGCAGCCACCACTTAATAGCGCATACAAATTGAAGGAGCAGATACCCACCCAGGAACATCAGGATCTGCACCCAGGAAATGGATTGAAGCGCCTTGAGAAAAACATCGCGATCCATGTTGAGTACCAGCACCAGCAGGATACCGAAACTAATCGCAACCTTGAGGCCGGTTTTCAGGAGATCCTGGCGTTTCATTACTGGTGGACGTGGCGAATCTTGTATGGCGGCTTTTGCTGGGACTCGAAGTATGTCCGGATCTGGAGTTCGGCCAGGAGGCCGGTGCTGATAAACTGGATACCGGTAAACAGCAACAGCACGCCCAGCATCAGCAGCGGGCGGTCGCCGATGTTGGCATGGAAAACCAGCTTTTCGATGACCAGGCCCGACAAAATAACCAGCCCCATAAAGGAAGCAAGCATCCCCACACGGCCAAACATGTGTAGCGGGCGGGTGAAAAAGCGCTTCAGGAACAGGAGCATCATCAAGTCCAGGATAACCTTGAAGGTTCGCGACAGGTTGTACTTGCTCTGGCCGTAAATCCGGGCACGGTGGTTCACCGGGACCTGCTCTATCCTGGCCCCTTCCATACTGGCGAGTACGGGAATAAACCGGTGCAATTCGCCGTAAAGGGGCATTTCCTGCGCCAGCTCCCGACGGTAGGCCTTTAAGGAGCAACCATAATCGCGGAACTTAACGCCGGTGAGCTTGCCGATAATACGATTGGCGATATAGGACGGGATTTTACGGGAAATCACCGCATCCTGACGGTTTTGCCGCCAGCCCACGACCATATCGCATTCCGTATCCAGCAGATGATGAATAAGAAGCGGAATATCCTGCGGATCGTTCTGCAAGTCCCCATCCAGGGTTACGAAAACCTTGCCTTGCGCTTCGGAGAATCCGGCGGCCATGGCTGCCGTTTGCCCGTAATTGCGGCGCAGCTCAACTACCTTCAACGTTCCGGGGAACTCGGGGATGTACTGCTTCAGTACTGCCACGGTGTTGTCTTTGGAGCCGTCGTCCACAAACACAATTTCGTAGGGTACGTTCAACCCTTCGCCCACGGCAAGGAGTTCCCGCAACAACGGCAGCACGCTGTCCTGCTCGTTATAAACCGGGATAATGATCGACACCACCGGGATGGCGTTTTTCTTCTGGGGCTGTGACGTTTGATAGACCTGATGCATCACGGGCGCATCTCCTTTAGTAGCGTGTTAGGGCGATTAACCAGAACCAGGGTATACAGATAACCTTTTTCAACAGGTTTTATGTCGTAAAAGGCCTCCAGGTCTTCCATGTCCCGGTTCCTGGCGATGACATAAGCCGCGGGGCGATCCTTGAACAGCATTCTCAGGTTCTTACGAATTTCCGCCTTCGGTTCCGCCTTATCCGGCAGGTAGTAAGTTTTGCGCCGGGTATAAAACACCAGGCTGGTCATTCGCTTCCGGTAGGATGCTAATGCCATTTTATCCTTTAAAGCACGATTGGCAAACCGGACGACATCGGACTGGTAAATTGTGGCCGCCATCGGGAAGACCAACAGACTGCAATACATCCACACCGCGCCAACTCCCAGGATAAGAACCGAAACCGCTTTCAACCGAGTCCGTGGCAATTTATTGAGCCAGATAAAGAGGCTCCAAACCGCAAAAACCAGCAGCAACCCAACAGGCAATACCCAAGGGGTATACAAGGGCCTCAAGTATTCCGGAACCAGGGCGTACGGATTTCGTATCAAGTAGACGCCACCAAACAAAAAGAGAAAGGGGATGACCCAGTAAAACAAGTCAAACCGGGAAGGTTTTTCCTGGTCTTGCAAGCGCTGATGCCAATACCAGCCGACCAGAATGGCCAGCGCCGGGAGTGCGGGCAAGATATAGGTAATCAACTTGGTGGCGGACACCGTGAAAAACCCGAATACCGTGATAAACCAAACCGCTGCAAACCGCACAATGTCCGGCAGGGCCTTTCTGTTTTCGATGAACTTGGTGATCACACCCGGCAAAAAGACGATCCAGGGGAAGGCGCCAACGAGCAGAACCGGGATATAGTAATACCACGTACCGCCGTGTCCATGGAGCGTCCCGGAGAAGCGCTGGACATTATGCATAAAGAAGAAAGTCCCAATAAATTCGCCGGGATTGGCTTGTATAACCGCGATATACCACGGGGCAGCCAGCAGCACAAACACCAGCAATCCCAAATAAGGCCAGCGAGAGAGCAGGATGGCCCTGGCCCGGTGACGATAAAATGTAACCAACATGAATAAAAAAGTAAGCCCTGGCAACGCAATGGCCACAGGCCCCTTGGTCAGCATGCCCAGCGCCCCGGCAGCCCCCGCAGCCAGATACCACCGAGGAGAGCCGGTTAAGGCCAGATGCAGCCCCAGCCAGGTTGCGGCCATAAAACAGGCCAGCGTCATATCCGTGACGGACATACGGGCAAACACGTACATTTGCAGCATGGTCATGGCAATACCGGCAGTCATCAACGCTGTGCTTCGATTGAAGGCAGGCTTCATCACGCCATACAGCATTAGCGCAATACTGGTTGCAGAAAGGGCACTGATCAGCCGGGCCGCAAACTCCGAAACCCCAAAAACCTGGTAGGCACCCGCAATCAGCCAGTAAAACAGCACGGGTTTGTCAAACCGAATGGCCCAGTTAAAATGCGGTGTAATCCAATCCCCTGGCGAAGTGAGCATTTCCCTGGCCGTTTCCGCGTAGCGCGGCTCATCCACATCAAACAGCGGATAGGCCCAGGTATTGAGGACAAACAAGAGGAAGCCAAAGCCCAGGATCAGTAAGATGTCTGTAACAACGGGTTTTTTCAAGGTAATTGCTGCCTGATTGAGTTTGCTATATTATAAGCCTATGAATATTCCATTTACAAAGATGCATGGCTTGGGGAACGATTTTGTCCTCATCGAAGAAGACCAACTTCCCCCGGATGTTGACCTGAACGAACTGGCAAAGGAACTCTGCGACCGTCACTTCGGCATTGGCGCCGATGGTTTGATTATTGTTGCCCCGCCGGATGACCCGAACTGCGACATTCAATTCAAGTTTTATAATAACGATGGCTCCCGCGCAGAGATGTGCGGCAACGGCATTCGCTGCTTTGCCCGATACGTCAAGGATCAGGGCCTGACCAAACGGCACGAGTTTCGCGTAGAAACGCTGGCTGGCCCGGTCATTCCCCACATCAATCCAGACACCACGGTGACGGTGGATATGGGTAGGCCTTTCCTGTCCCCGGAAACCATTCCGTTTAAAGGCACGAGCGAGAGCCCGGTCCTTAATTTCCCACTAGACGTGGAAGGCGCAAAGCTTCCGATCTCGGCCGTGGGGATGGGCAATCCGCATTGCATTATTTTCCGCCACGAAGTGTCACAACCACTGGACTTCAAGGTATGGGGGCCTAAAATCGAAGTGCATCCGATGTTCCCGGCAAAAACCAACGTGGAGTTCTGCGAAGTTCTGGATCGCGGAACGATTAAAGTGGATGTGTGGGAACGCGGCGTTGGCCCTACCATGGCATGCGGCAGCGGCGCTTGTGCGGTAGCAGCGGCAGCCATCTTAAAAGGCCTGGCGGATAACAAGGTCGCCATCCAGCTCCCGGGCGGGGAGTTGATTATTCAGTGGAACGGGAAGGATAATATCTTTATGACCGGCCCGGCGACCTATGTTTTTGCAGGGATGTTTTCCTACCTGGATCAGCCTGCCGGTGTTCATCCCTAACCCTCATCTAAAGGATTAATCCATGTTGAAACAGGCCTTCTCTCTGCATGTTCGGAACAAGGGTGTGCAATGGCTTCTCGCAGCCGGCTTATCGCTTTGCATCGGCTTATCCTCGCCCAGCCTGGCGGATCATACGATTTCCCCGGAGGCGATTCCCACACCGGTGCAGACAGCCATTAAAACACTTGATCCCGAGGTGACGTTTCGGGAAGACGGCCTGGTTAAGTTTCCTGATGGGACGGAGTATGTTCTGGTTTCCCCGGAAGTGATGGTGGATTCGGACAGCGTAACCGTTATCAAGCGGGTTCCGGAGCAGCCTAAAACCCCGGATCTGATTGAATTGAGCGATGGGCATTTTCTGCTGCGCATCGTGTCGCTTTCAACCGGGCGAAAAACCTTCCCCATCCTGGATGAAGTGCCGTTGTCGTTGCGGAGTGGCTTGCTGCCGCAAAATTTCACCTTCCCCGATGGGTTCCTGTTTCCCAGCCAATGGAAATCCCTGTCAGGGAACCTGCTGACACCGGAATCCGCTGAACAGAAGGACGAACCCGTCAAGCCGCTTGCCATTCTCAGCGAGGATAAACGGATGCTGACCTTGTGGGATCCGGGGAAAGGGGACAGGCTGCACCAGGCGGATTTACCTTGTGATGCTTCGGAAATGGCCGTTTCTCCCGATGGCAAGCAGTTGACCCTGGCCTGCGAAACGGAGATGCGCCTGCTGACTTTTGACGTTGAAACCCACCAGTTGCAAAGCCACGAATTAACTTCGCTGCCAGGCATGATGGTGGTAGATGACGCCAATCGGCGCGTTTACATTGCCCATCCTGCGGAACCCAAGGTTACGGTTTTTGACCTGAAAAACAAGCGTATCGCCAAAAGCATTGGCCTGGCACAACCGGCTCACCTGCTTACGATTTCCCCGTTCCGCAACCAGTTGATTACGGCGGCAACCCAAATGGATGTGCTGGCGGAATACGAGAAAAAGCGGCACGAGGAAAGAATTCAAAACGAAACCGTGGAACAGCGGAACAGGCGAAAATCGAAAGGCCAGCCGGAATTAAAGCTGGAGCCTGCGCAACCGCTCGTGCAGACGATTGACCTGAAAAGCTTGCGTGTCGAACGGCGTATCCCGGTGATGCCGAACCTTACCGCAATGTATATCCAAGACGAGAAATACCTGTGGATGGTCAGCGCTTCGGAAAAGATGCTGCAAAAATTCGACCTGCGCTGGCTGGAATACTCGGATAAAATCCCGCTGGCGGAAGTCCCTGCCTCCATGGCATCGGATGATACCTGGCTTTACCTGCTGTTTCCGCAATCCAACACCTTGCAGCGGATGGATTTAAAAACCATGGCCTTTGGCACGCCTATCACAATGGAGCCCAATGCCTTTGCCGGTACGGCCATTGTGGATAACGACGATCACTTGGCGTATGTCCTTTCCATGGGCAATACCGGCTTGCAGATTGTGAACCTTAACCGCGCGGAATGGGTGGGGACACAAAAAACCGAGTTTCCCTCCAGCGGAAAGATGACCTGGGTGGCCCCGCAGGAAATTAGCGCAGAACAACGGGTGCGGATAAAATTTCAAGACGGCCGCTTGATGCTTCAAAGCGCGCGTTAGCCCCAATCGGCAACGTGGCGGTCTGGTCACCATGCCCAACAGGGAAGCCATAGCCAATAGGCGCGTTAATGTCCCGCGTCAGGTCGCGTAACAAATCGCTGATGGAGTAAGCGTCCCAACTGTCCTCGATTTCCGTAAAGTCCCCCAAAATAAGCCCGGCAATGCCGTCGAATATCCCGGCAAGCCGCAGCTGCTGGAATTGCCTGTCCAGGCTGTAATATTTCTCGTGCCAGTCTTCGATAAACAGGATGGCTCCCTGCGTATTGGGTTGATAGGGCGTCCCGCACAAACTGGTCAGCAGGCTCAGGTTTCCGCCGATCAAGCGCCCTTCCGCCTTGCCGGGATTAAAGCATTCATAGGGCCGAATATTTGGAACTTCATAGGGATAACGATTCTGTCCCATCACCATCTTCCACAGTTCGCTGCGGGTATAAGCATCCCCCTCTATCAGGTTGGAGGTGAGCATGGGGCCGTGGAAGCCGATCAACCCGGTACGCTCGAACATCGGCAGCAAAATACTGGTCAGGTCGCTAAACCCGATAAACACTTTTGGGTTCGTTCGTATCAATTCCCAATCCACTTGCGGTAACAGGCGCATGCACCCATACCCGCCCCGCGCCGCCAAAATGCCTTTGACCGCCGGATCCGCAAAGGCTGCATGCAAATCCGCCAGGCGATCCTCATCCGAACCGGCCAGATAATACCGTGAATCCCTGGCATGCGGCATTACCTTGGCCTTTAACCCCAGCGATTCGATATAGGCCACCCCCACACCAATTGCCTCCGGCTGACTTACCCCCGCCGGGGAAATAATCGCCAGGGTATCACCGGAATTTAAAGAAAACGTTTCAGGCATTTTAGGATTATCCACTAACTCATTATTTATTCTATTCTAACCGCACATGAAGAAAGCCCCGACAATTGCCGGGGCTTTTGAATCGCATTAAATCCTTTAAACTTATTCAGCCGGTTCTGGATCCGCTTCAGCTTTTTCAAAGGGGCCAAAAACCAGCTTAGGTTTATTATCGTCGCCAATGGTGAAGCCGATTTGCTGTTTCTCGGCAACCACAACTTCCTGTTCTCTGGCAGATTTACCAGTACCAACTTTCTGTTTTTGCTTCTTGGCAACTTCAATTTCACCAAGGCTATGCACTGGAACATCGGGCTTTTCCTTGTCTGCATCGGTTTTGGGAAGGCGTAAGTCGGTTTCCAATGGCTGTTGTGTTGAGTTAGTATTATCACCACCACTCATAGTCTTTCCAGCAAAGAAAGCAGCAACTAGTGCACCCAAGCCTAATCCCCACTTAAGAAGGGTTCCCATCAAACCCTTTTTCTGAGGTGTTGGGGCTTCAGCAGGCATGGAAGCAGCGGGATCGAAACCGGATTGTGGGCCAAGGAGGCTTTGGAGATCGGCGAGGCTCAGTTCGTTGGCACCCGGCGCGCCTTGCGTGCTGGAGGCATTACCAGGGCCGCCAGTCAACATGCTGGGATCAAACCCGCCAGGGCCGCCCATACCGCCCAAGGCCGCTAACGGATCGGAGCCAGGGCCCATGGGAGGTTGTCCGCCCATCGGGGAGAAGCTATCCATTGGGGATGAGCCGGGGAAGCCGCCACCTTGTGGCTGGCCATAGTTCGGTTGAGAGAGGAACGTTTGCGCATAAGGCTGCGGCGCATAACTGGGCTGCGTATAGGCTTGCTGGGTGTAAGAGGGCTGCCCATATGTTTGTTGTCCATAGGTTTGTTGCCCGTAGGACTGGCCATATCCCTGCTGCCCACCATAACCGCCGTAGCTATAGGAAGTGGGTGAGTAGCCACCACCCCAAGCCGCAGCTGGCTGAGCGTAATTACCGTATACTGACATAATGCGATTCTCTCCTGTTAGGTAAGTAGAAGCTTAACTGATTAATTAACCACCCTCAAGGAAATGTTGTGCTAAATGCCTTCAAAAGTTTCACAAATCGTAACAAAGGGTCAATGCTTCAAAAGGAAGAGTATTGGGGAGATGGAGAGGATGATCGGTTTGCAATGCTAGCTGATTGGAGCAGGGCCTTTTATGCCCATCTCTGCTAATCGCAGAGATGGGAGCCCACATTATTTTAGATTGAAGCCTCCTGCGGCAGCTTCAGATGCACCCTCCCCATTAGTCCTTTTGGCCTTCGCTTGCCGCTGCGCGGCTGCGCTCGGCCATTGACATTTAATCCAATCATCTGACACTTTCGAGCATAAAACTATTCTTGGTATGGCCGAAACGCACTATTTACCTTGATGCGTCCACTTAGAGATGTTCAACGGGGCTAACGATTGCACTTCCTCCCGTTTACGCCTTGGTTGATGCGTTTTACTTGGAAAGATGAATTATGTCACGTGTTCAGGGGCCAAGCGAAATCATCCCGGCCTATGGAGCCAGAAAGTCCTGGCAGAAATTTTATCTCTTTTTAAAGCGTTTAGACTTCGGCGGCGCGGAGGCCGGAGAGGATGAAATTGGCGCATTTGCCGGCTTCACCGTCGGGGTCCATCTCCAGGGTTTTGATGAGATAGGTCTTGGCTTCGTTGATTTCGCCCTTTTGCAGGTAACAGTTGGCCATATTACTATAAACCCACGGATCGTTGGGCTCAATCAGCATTTGGGTGGAGTATTGGGCAATGGCCTTATCCCACTGTTCCTGCTTGGAGTACAACCGGGCTAGGTTCACGTGGATCCGGGAATCATTCGGGGCAATTTCGCCGGCCTGCTTAAAATACTGCTCGGCTTCCAGCGGTTTCCCGGCTTCTTCCATGGCGTGGGCCAGGTTCATATACGGGTTCAACAGGAAACGATCCTCTTGGATGGCGGCACGCCACCATTGCACCGCGCGGGTGGTATCGCGGGAAAGGGCATAGCAAACGCCCAGCTCCGTTGCGCACAATGCCCGCTGCCGTGGGGTCACGTCTGTCATCAAGCGAAGCGCCCACTGGAGCGAAAGCACCGCCTGCGAATAATTCTGCATCCGCTTCTGAAGGAGTCCTTTTTCCAGGTGCCCCAAAAACAGGTTCGTATGCTGGTGCGTTAACTCGTTCAGCAGGGATAACTTGGGCCCCACGCCCGCTTCCATATCGGTATAATGGGCGGCGCACAACTGATAAAACTGCAACATATTCCCGGCCAGGGAAGCGGCCTGGATTTTATTCCAAAAGTCCATCGCCCGCTCAGGGAAACAGGCATTCACCAGTTGGGCCGTAGCCCAGCACAGCATGTTCTGGAACCCGGCCCAAGTCGGCAGGCAAATGGGAATGCCCTCCGGTTTGGTCGTTTCAAAATCGTTAAAATGGTAACGGATATTCAGCGCCACCATGTCCCGCTGGACGTCAAACAGGCGCAATTCTACATACAAGCCTTCGATATACCCGTTTTGCGGCGCGACCGACTGCAAGGAGCCATACAGCAGATACCCGGCTTCAAACCGGTGGCAATATTGCCGCAACTCATCCGTCCGGGTTTCCGGCAAGCCCGATCGCAATGCGACCCGATGAGCCGGAATGGCGTAATCAACGAACTCAACAGGTGTAAAATAGGTCAGCGTTTGCATCAGGCCATAAATAAACAGCCGCTCGAACTCCTGCAACAGCGGCTCGGATGAGCCTTTTGCCAGGGACAAGCCCAAAACTTTCAATTTCGGTTTCAGCGGCAGCATACGTAACGCGTGTAGACCTTCAACGTTCTTGTTTTCCAACAAGCCCCGTATCGACCGGATTGCCGCAAAGTTTAATCTTTTTTAAACGAGATTTCCGTTATGGTCATGATGCTTCATAAAACAAGTCCCGAAGCCGGTTTATTCCGGTTCGCCTGCGGAAGGGGTCGCCAGCACGAAGAAGGTGCAGGCAAAATCCTCGCCCTTGATCATCGTTTGATGCTTGAGGCACAAGCCCGCAACCGTGCCCTGTGGCTTAAAAAAATGGCACACGGAACAGATGTTGCGGCGACGTTCGTACTTGCCGGGTCGGGCGCTGCTGCGCCGATCCCCGTGCCGCCTTCTCTCGTATCCAAACGGTTTATCCAACCGGCTTTACCTCTTTGGACGGGTTGATGAATCTGGGTCTATGCAGATTATAAAACGTTTCGAAGTTTCCTGCGAGAATCGCCTTGCGCGCGTCCTCCACCAACCGGATCAGGAAGCGCACATTGTGAATGGAAAGCAGCGTCGCGCCGGTGGCCTCCTTAATTTTAATGAGATGCCGCACGTAAGCCACATGATGATGGTTACAAGTGTAGCAATCACACCCTTCATCCAACGGGCCAAAATCGTTCTCGAACTCGGCGTTTTTAATATTCCGCCGCCCCATCATCTTAAAAAAGGAGCCATGCCGCGCCACCCGCGTGGGATTAACGCAATCAAACATATCAATGCCCAGGTTAATGCCGTCCAGCAAGTCTTCCGGCGTCCCGATACCCATCAGGTAGCGAGGTTTGTTCTCCGGTAGTAACGGGGCGGTAAACTCCACGACCTTATACACCCACTCTTTGGATTCCCCAACGCTGACCCCGCCAATGGCAAACCCGTGCGCATCGAACTGCCGGGCAAAGGCGGCGCTCTCAAACCGTAAGTCCTCATAAGTGGATCCCTGCACAATGGGGAACAAGGCCTGGTCGTGCTTGCGGGCATGGGCGTTAAAACACCGCTCCAGCCAGCGATGGGTCATTTCCATGGAGTTCTTGGCATACTCATGCGTCGCCGGGTAAGGCGGGCACTCGTCGAATGCCATAATAATATCCGCGCCCAGCGCGTTCTGGATGGCCATGGACTTCTCCGGATTGATGAAATGCGATTGCCCGGTAATCGGGTCGCGAAAGTTGACCCCTTCTTCGGTAATCTTGCGCAACCGCGTGAGGCTAAACACTTGGAACCCACCCGAATCGGTCAGGATCGGCTTTTCCCAGCCCGTCCAGCCATGCAGCCCACCGGCCCGCTCCACCATCTCGTGCCCGGGGCGCAAATACAGGTGATAGGCATTGCCCAGCACAATCTGCGCCTGCGTCTGCCGCACCTGGTCAAACGTCAGCGTCTTCACCGTGGAGTGGGTGCCAACCGGCATAAACACCGGCGTCTCAATCGCCCCGTGCGGCGTGATAAAAGTCCCGGCGCGTGCCTTCCCGTCGGTAGCATGGAGGGTATATTCAAACACTGTCTCGATTCCAAAAGTCGCTCGTCACCTGTCACTGCATCATAACAATAGCCAGGCAAAAACCCAAGGTTAAATTAAGCACTGCTTTGTAAAGCCCTGCAGTTCTTTAAAATGGCAAATGATAGAGGCTCAAGCACGTTTCTATACATGTCTGCCTTTATACAAGAAGAGGCCACTGATTTATTCTTAGCTGAGACACAATGGAAACATCTTTTTCGAAATATGTGATTTTCAGTGCAAAAGTCTTCCCCAGGGAAGCGTACACCGCCTACACGAGTAATCGGGATACAGTGTATAAACCCATCGCTGCTGATCGGGTCACATTTTCAAGTGCCAACCTCAAAAAGCGACATCATCCCGAGCGCTTATTCTTAAGTAGTATTGGCAGACGGGATATGGCTTGGGCAGAGGCCATGTATACAACTTTACTGGGCAACGCTGAGAAGCTAAAGGATGGACGTATTGATTCGTTTGCGGACTTGCAAGAGCAGACGAGTAGGGCTTACCGAATTTATGCTATCCGGCATTTCAGCCAAGAGCAAGCTGCAGGCGAGTTGGAGGATTATGGTCAACTACGGACAAATGCTGGGGCAAACACACCCTTAACCGATACCAATCAAAACCGTATCTATGCCGGTTATGCAGATAAAGCTTTAAAATTGCTGTTTCCTGACTTGCAAAAACCCAAGGACGGCAATACGATTGGTGTTTACAGGTATCAGTTTATCAAGCGTCTTAAAGGCAAGCGGATTAAGCTAACAGAAACCGAATTGCGGGTTGATTTTGCCAAAACGCCTTGGAAAGTCTATCGTGGTATCTGGCGCCATACTGACCCCCGTTATTTCCAGGCGATAAATCAACATCTTGAAACCCTGTTATCCGATTTAACCAAGCTCAAGGCAAAACCGGAGACGCCCAAGAAACTTATGGCCTCGGTGGGCAAGATTGCCGAGATCCATTGGTATTTTTCTCACATGATGCCTTATGAGCGAGGCAGTTCGGGCATCGGGCAAATGATAGTTCGCTCATTATTTGAGTATATGAACATCGAGGCATTTGCTTGGGCCGAGGACATCATGCCGGATTGCGAAGCCTTTATTCACGACTTGAAAGCTTATAAGGCGATTTATCCTTCCTTTTTTAGACAACCGCCGCAATTTTATAACGCCTAGAACAATATCAAATCCTATATTCACAGGCTATATCTAAGGTTTTCGGAAATTGGCTTCGTTTGGTTTTTGTTGTTGGGTAGGCAGAAGGCCCAATCTGTATCACAATAGGGGTGCGGAGTTGGACAGACGATCGCGGTTGGGGGCGCTAACGCGGCCCCAACTGAGGAAAGTCCGGGCACCACAGGGCAGGTCGCCGGGTAAAGGCCCGGTGGGAGCGATCCCGAGGAGAGTGCCACAGAAATGAAGACCGCCAGGATGGCAACCCTATCCTGGTAAGGGTGCAACGGTGGTGTAAGAGACCACCGGCAGGATCGGAAGGTCCTGGCCAGGTAAACCCCGACCGGTGCAAGACAGGAAACACACAAAGACGGCCCGTCTGTTTCCGCCACGTCGCTAGAGCCTTACGGGCAACCGGAGGCCCAGACAGATGATCGTCCAGAACAGAACCCGGCTTATGGACAACTCCGCCCTATTCTTACCGAAACTTGATCTTGAGGATGCTGTCGAGCGACAGGGCTTGCCCGCCGGACAACATAAGCGAGAGGGCGGCCATCAACAGGGTTAAGGGATATTCGTAACCGTTGTTGGAGGCAAACAGGCCACTGTTCCAATGCACTACGAACACGGCCACCACCATGGTGCAGGCAATGAGAAAAGCCCCAAACCGGGTAAACAATCCCAGAAAGACGAGAATAGCCCCGAAGAATTCGCCGCCACCGGCCAAGGCTGCCAGCACCGTCCCCGGTAGGAAGCCGCCAAGCATGCCTTCAAACCCCTTGGAGGTTCCGGCAAACCCCGGGCCACCATACCAGCCAAAGAGTTTCTGCGCCCCATGGGCGAAAAAGACAATTCCCAACACAATCCGCAGAGGCAAAGGGGCGTAAGGGCTTAACCTTGCAAGTAGATTACCGGCCATCGTAAAGTCTCCTATCAATCCAACTGCCCACTATTGTATATCAAGCACAATCCATACACGCATTGTAAAATTCGTCGCGTCCGCAGGGAGGCGGCCTCAGCGGTTGTATAAAATAAGCCGGATGTTGCAGCGGTTATTGCGGCATGTTTCGGGTATAATAGCGCCATTCACCAAAAGGTGTCATTCCGGTTTTTTTGAGAGGCATCATCTGATTATGGACAATACGACGCAGCCGACATTACAACAACTCCTGGAACAACAGCTGGTGCTGGTCAACAAGTTTATCGAGCATGTGCAGCTTGCCAGCAGCCTGATGGATGATGAACGCCTCAAGGTGGTTCTCTCCCATATTTTGGAAGAGGAAGAAGAACACAAGCAGGATATTAACAACCTCATCTCCCAGGCTAACGGGTTGAGTACGGCCGTTGCCCCGGTTGCATCCGCTTCGGCGGAAAGCGGCTTTACCGCCGAGCAGCGCAGCACGGGTCATTACGAGCGCCGCGACCAGAATATTTTAACCGTGGGAAGCCTGATGGGGATGCCCCAATAGCATTTGTCAGTCGATTGAAAGAGGGTTTAGCAATGCTGGATTTCTTAAGTCATAACGAAGCACCCGTGAGCGATGAGCAGTGGGATGAAATTGATCGTACTGTGATTGAGGTGGCGCGACGCCAACTGGTCGGACGCCGCTTTATCGGGATATTAGGGCCGCTGGGCGCCGGTATCCAATGGATTACGCAGGATCGCTTCGAAGGCAGCATCCATGGTGCAACGGATGTTTTGGGCGAAGATCGCACCGACCTGATCCGTTCCAGCAGTCGAACCAACCTGCATATCCCCATTATTTACAAGGATTTCATGTTTTATTGGCGGGATATTGAAGCCAGCCGCAAGTTCAACATCCCCCTGGATCTGTCCGCCGCTGCGGCTGCGGCATCCGGCTGTGCCCGCGCGGAAGACGAAATGATCTTCCTGGGCTTTAAGGACAAAGCGAACCAGATTGATTACCCTGGCCTGCTGACCGTCCCTGGCCGTCATGTGATTACCCCGAGTAACTGGGAAGAACCCGGTGGCGTCTTCAACGACGTCATCAAGGCCACGGAAAAACTGGCGACGGAAGGGTTCTATGCGCCGTACGCCATGGTCGCCCCGCCGCGCTTATATTCCAAAATCCATCGTTATATCAACACCACCGGGATGATGGAAATCGAGTACATTCGCCAGATTATTACCCAGGGCGTGTACTTCTCCTCTGTCGTGCCGGAAAACCAGGTTCTGGTGGTTTCAACCGGGGTGCAAAACTTTGACTTAGCCGTGGGGCAAGACTTTAAAACAGCCTACCTTGGCGCAGAGAATATGAACCACCCCTTCCGCGTGCTGGAAACCATTGTGTTACGGATTAAGCGCCCTGGTTCCATTTGCGTGATTGAAGGCAAGTAAGCCTTTTCAGAAAGCGGCAATCTTTGTCAGCGTCACTTGCTGAGATTATCGATCAGATTGAGGCCGAAACCCTTGAGAAGGTGGAGGCTCTCACTCAACACGAAAACCTAACCCCGCACCAGAAGTATAACAAGCTGGTGCAGCATGTTGTCATGAGCCTTATCAATCGGCTTCGCCATCAGATTCTGGATGGGCTTGGCGGAAACATCCAGGTTCTGAGCGGCCCGTTTACCGGGATGCGATATCATGAGAAAGGGATTGAAGGCGCCTATATTCCCAAACTCCTCGGCTCGTACGAATCCGAGTTGCACCCTACTATCGAGCAAATTGTCCAAACGCCCTATCGGCAAGTCATCAATATTGGTTGTGCAGATGGCTTTTATGCTGTCGGCTTCGCCCGCTTGATGACCAATACGCTGATCCAGGCCTATGATATCAATCCCAAGGCGCGGGAGGCAACGGAAGCGCTGGCCCGGATGAATGGTGTAACCGAACACGTCGCCATTGGTGAAGAAGTCACGCCGGAAGTGTTGCAAGCATTGTTGGTTTCAGGTGATAAGAGCCTGGTTTTCTGCGATATCGAAGGGGCCGAGTTCGAACTGCTTGATCCAAATAAAACGCCAGCCCTGGCTGCGGCGGATCTGGTGGTGGAAACGCACCATCATATGCTCAAACAGCCGCAGAAACTCGACGAATTGGTTAAGGCCTTTGAGGCAACACACACCTTAAAGCTCATTACCCACGGCAGCCGCAACGCGAATGTGTTTCCCTGGCTGGCGGAACTGAGCCAGTTGGAGCAGTTTATCGCAATGTATGAGTATCGCCCTTGCCCAACGCCCTGGCTTATTATGCAAAGCCGACAGGCCTAATCCGGCACAAAATCCAGGCCAATATCGACCGCCGGGGCGCTCATCGTAATCTGGCTGGTCGAAATCACATCGACCCCGGTTTGCGCGATGGCCAGGATACTGCTGAGCGTCACCCCGCCGCTGGCCTCCAGGATCGCCCGGCCATTCACCAGTTTCACCGCTTCGGATAGCTGTTGGGTTGTCATATTGTCCAGCAGAATGGCATCCACGCCTGCATCAGCCGCTTCCTGAACCTGCGCCAGGGTATCGCACTCCACTTCCACCTTCACCATATGACCAACAACCTGCCGGATTTGCTGAACCGCCTTGGATATAGAGCCACAGGCCTGAATATGGTTGTCTTTCAGCAATACCGCCTGAGACAAGGACTGCCGGTGACGGGAGCCGCCGCCATCCAAAACCGCCTGAATCGCCAGCGCACGCAGCCCGGGAATGGTCTTACGCGTGTGGACAACCTTTGCCTTGGTTCCGGCAATCGCCCCGGCATATTGAAAGGTAAGCGTAGCAATACCGGACAGATGCTGGAGAAAATTCAACGCCAGCCGTTCCCCTTTTAACAAGGAAATAACCGGCCCATGCAAGGCCATTAAAACCGTCCCTGCGGTTACGGTATCCCCATTTTGCGCCTTGAGTTCGCACGCAATCGCGGAATCAATCTTCTCGAACACCCGGCTTGCAACCGGCAATCCCGAAATAACAGCGGGCTGACGGCAAACCATATGGGCACGGGCGATCTGGATTGGCTTGAACAACGGCTCCGAAGTTAAATCCCCGTACGCCATATCCTCGGCAATCGCCGCGTCAATCAGGGCTTCCACCTGTGGCGTCAGCATCATTGCCTGACGCCCTCCGCCAGGCGTTTTTGCTGGACATAATGACGGGCTTCCGGCGAAAGCTCCGGGAAATCCGTGCGGTACTGCGCGCCCCGGCTTTCTTCCCGCAGCAGGGCCGCCTCGCAAATCAACCGGCTGGTAATCAGCATATTCCGAAACTCCAACCCTTGCGGCACATAATGGAAGTATCCTGCTTGGTGCGCCTCCTTCTCCAGCGCGGCAATCATCGCCAAAGCCTGTTTCAAGCCATCCGCATCGCGAAGGATACCGGCATATTGCCACATCATGTCCCGAAGCTGTTGAATGGCGGCTTTTAGCGCTTCCGGCTGGTGGGATACCAGTTTACTCTCCGACAAGGCCGGAAAGACATTAAACAACTCCAGCGGTAGGTTTTCGCTATAGGTTTCGATATGGGCCGCCACACGACGGGCAAAAACCAGGCATTCCAGCAGAGAATTGCTGGCCAGCCGGTTTGCGCCGTGTAGTCCGGAGCTAATTACTTCCCCAACGGCATAAAGGTTTTGCACCGAGGTTTGGCCCAGCGTATCCACAACCACGCCGCCCATCCCGTAATGGGCCGCGGGAGAAACCGGGATCTGATCCGTGCGGATATCCACGCCGAACTGCTGGCACGCTTTCAGGATATTCGGGAAGCGGTGTTCAATGGTTTCTACCGGCAAATGCGTGATATCCAGCGTCACGAAGGGACGGCCATCCTTGCGGATTTGCGACGAGATTGACCGGGTAACGACATCGCGCGGGGCCAGCTCGCCATCCGGATGATAGTCCCTGGCAAAGGCGCGGCCGCTGATATCCCGAAGAATGCCGCCTTCTCCACGAAGAGCCTCGGAAATGAGGAACTCCACCCCCCGCTCGGAGCGGAACGCCGTAGGATGGAACTGGACGAACTCCATATCCTGTATCTTTGCGCCCGCCTCGTAAGCCAACGCAATGCCATCGCCCGTTGCAATGGGGGGATTGGTGGTTTGGGAATACAACCGCCCAATGCCGCCGGTCGCCAGGATGGTATGCTGCGCCATCAGGATGACCTGCTGTAAATTGTCGGGATTTTCATAGTTCACCACGTGGACGCCATAACAGCGGTTATCCCTTACCATTAACCCAACGGCCACGCATGCTTCCAGAACCTCGATATGCGGATCCTGGAGGGTTTTACGGATGAGGGTATCCTGCACCGAACGCCCTGTCGCATCCCCGCCGGCATGGAGGATTCTCGGCGTGGAGTGGGCCGCTTCCTTGGTGAAGGCCAGTTTGCCATCCACCCGGTCAAACGGAACGCCAAGCTTAATCAAATCCTGGATCGCCAGAAAGCCTTCACTTAAAACCGATCGTGTAATGGACTCGTCCGAAAGGCCGGCACCGGCATATATCGTATCCTTCACATGCAGCTCAATCGAGTCGCTGGTATTTTCCGGCAACACGGCTGCAATTCCGCCCTGGGCCATCCAGGAGCTGTTCTCTTTCAGATGGGTTTTGGTCACAACCAGCGAAGACACCCCGGCATCCGAGAGCTTAAGGGCGGTAAGCAAACCGGCAATACCACTACCGACGATAATAACAGGTGCTTTCTTAATTTCCATACAAGGCCATTGACATGAATTATGGGCAACCTTATTATGCGCCGAACCCACCCGGAATAAAAGCGCCAGGTTGACGGAATCATGAGCATGTGCAGGCTGCGGCAAAGACAAGCCTGTCTTTCTTGGATACAATAGTGCCGTATTGAATTGAAACAGGCAAGGACGGCAACCGTGGAAGGACCAATGGTTATCATACAAAGCGTCACCCTGATCCTGCTGGTGGCAGGTGTTGTCGGCGCGCTTTTTAACTTCATCAGGCTGCCTGGCGTGCTAGCGTTCATTCTATGCGGGATTTTGCTGGGACCTGGCGGCTTCGGCATCGTCTCCGATACGGAAACCATCCATGCCATTGCCGAACTCGGCATTATCTTCCTGTTGTTCGTACTAGGGGCGGAACTCTCTCTGCCCCGCATCAAGGAGATGCGTGTCCATTCCCTTTGGGCGGGTGTGCTACAGATGAGCATCAGCATTATTGCCTTTTCACTCTGCCTACACCTGTTTGGCATCAGCACCCGTGCAGCCATCTTTATCGCAGGGGCTTTGGCGCTTTCCAGCACGGCAATTGTGCTGAAGATGCTGAGTGACGAAGGAGAAATGGAAACCGCGCATGGCCGGATCGCGATGGGGATCCTGATCGTCCAGGACTTATCGTTGGTTCCGCTGATGACGTTTATGCCATTGCTTACCGGGCAAGGCGTGGAAGGCAGCCTTCTGGAGTCATTGGCCTGGGTTCTGCTCAAAAGCACGCTTTTCCTGGGGACGATCGTCTTCCTCAGTTGGCGGATTGTGCCCTGGACGATTGACAAGATTGCGGCGGGCAGCAGCAAGGAGATCTTTTCGGTTTTTGTGGTGGCTTTTGGTTTGGTCATCGCGCTCCTGGCGGAACAGGTCGGTTTATCCTATGCGGTTGGGGCGTTTGTTGCCGGTCTTTCCTTGAGCCAAAGCATCACCAGCCGCCAAATTGTCGCGGAGAGCCTGCCATTCCGGGATATTTTTTCCACCGTGTTTTTCGTGTCCGTGGGGATGTTGTTGGATGTGGGCTTCCTGCTGTCCCACCTGCCGATGACCATGCTGTTTACGGCGATGATCATCACCGTCAAACTGGTCACAACTGCACTGGCCATCTACCTGCTGCGCTTTCCCTTTAAAACCATTTTGTGGTCTGCTTTGTCCCTCTTCCAGGTCGGGGAATTCTCCTTTATCCTGCTCCAAACGGGCCTGAATACGGGCACCATCAGCCCGCTCATCCTCAATGCCGTCACCAGCTCCATTGTTATCACCATGCTGATGACGCCGCTCGCGATCCGGGCCGTTCCGCGCATCCAAAAGTGGCTGGAGCGACAGCAGAACATTATGCACAAAATCGAGCAGGCCTTTCCTCACGAGCGCATTCGGCCTTTGAATGACGAGGTGGTGATTGCAGGCTATGGCCCCATCGCCCGTAACCTGGTGCAGGTGCTGCAAGCCCACGAAGTCGGTTTTCGCATCATCGAGATGAACATCCAAACCGTGAAGCAGCTTCAGCAGGAAGGGATTCACTGCGTCTTCGGCGATGCCTCCAACGCGGAAGTGCTGGCCCACGCCAATATTCACCAGGCCAAGGTCTTTGCCGTCACCATCCCGGATATCCGGTCGGCAGAACTGGCCATACAGAATGCCCGCCGAATGAACCCGAACCTGTACTGCATTGTACGCTCGCGTTATCAGCACCACCTGCAATCCCTGTTTACGTTTGGCGCGGACGAAGTGGTGTATGAGGAGTTTGAAACCAGCATGAGCTTTATCTACTCCATTTTGGATCTGTTTGGCGACTACATTACCGACAAGGAGAGCTATATGCTCCTGTTACGGGAGAATCGCAAGGCCCTGCTGCGCACCGGCAACGTCACCCAGGATAGCGCGCGTTACGGACGGTTCAGCGTGTTTAAGGACACCAAGATCGAGTGGATTTCAATTCCCGAAGGCAGCCCGCTTATCGGGATGACCCTGGCCGATGCGGGCCTGCGCCAAAAGACCGGCGTGAACATCCTCTCCATTGTGGGGGCCGATGGTTTGGAGCAGATTACGCCGGATCCCTCCACACCGCTTTCGGCAAACCAAGTACTCGTGGTCATCGGCACCATCGATCAACTGAAAAGCCTGGAAGAGATTGTCTGCTAGGTCATTGGCGATTTTGATATCAACAGCGGTGCGCGTATATTACTTCGCTTCGGTAAAAAAGCGTTTGGATTCGATGAGAACGGGAAGGCCGCGGACGACACAAAAGAAGAGGGTAATGTAAACCGAGAGATAAGCCAGCGGCGTAATGATGTTAAGCCAGTTTTCGGGAAGCCCCGGTGTATACGCCAGAATGATAAGTGAGAAGGCAATGGCCTTGAAGACCGCATACAACCACCGGCTCGCGCGGGAACTAACCAGGAACACCCCGACTTTGGATTGCATCATGCTGGTGGTGCCGAAAGCCGTGTAGCCCTGCTCCAATGCAATGGCCCGGAAACCATCCACGAGGATGCCACGGACGACGACAATAAGCGGAATCCAGACGGAAACCCAGCCCATACCGAGAAAGGCTATCCAGTAGACCATCTCCACCACGCGGTCGCCCAGGATATCGATAACGGCGCCGATCTTGGAGGCCTCGTTAAACTTGCGAGCGATATAGCCATCCAGGCCATCCATCCAGATGACGATAATCGTGAGGAAGAAGGCCGCGATGTAGACCGGCTGGCTCTTGTAGAACAGCATCGCAACCACCACCAGCGATAAGAGGACGCGGAGTAAGGAGATAAAGTTTGCCATAATGCGTTTATGCCCTTTGTAACGACCGTTGATGCAGGCTCTCGTAGATGTTGTGATAGGCTTTGGCGCTCTGCTCCCAGCTAAAGTCCTGGGTCATCCCGCGGCGGACCATGTCCCACCAGTCCGGGCTGCGCTGCTGCCACCGTGCAATTGCCCGATCAATCGTACGGCAAAGCGCATCGGTTGTATAGTCCTCGAATACAAACCCGTTGCCGCGGCCGGGTTCGGCATCCACATCGAACACCGTATCCGCAAGGCCGCCGGTTTTACGTACCAGCGGCACAGAGCCATATCGCAAGGCAATCATCTGCCCCAGGCCGCAAGGCTCAAAGCGACTCGGCATCAAAAATAAATCCGCTCCAGCGTAAATATGCTGCCCCAATGACACGTTATAACCAATCACGCTTCGGATGTTCGGCGTCAACTGGTTCATCTCCCGAAAGCGCTCCTCGTAATCCGGCATCCCGGAACCAAGAATCACAAACTGCGCGGGCAGGTTCGCCAGATGGGGCAAGGCATCCATCATCAAATCGAGCCCTTTCTGCTCCACCAGCCGCGTTACCATGCCAAAGACCGGCAGATCCGAAGTTTGCTCCAGCCCGACTTCAACCTGAAGCGCCTTCTTACAGATAGCTTTTCCCGTCTGGGCCGTATCCGGGCCATACTGCTTGGGGATAAAAACATCGGTTTTGGGATTAAACAGGGCCATATCAATCCCGTTGACCACCCCGGCAAGCTTATGCTCCTGCTCGCGCACCACATCCTGTAAATCCGCGCCTCCTTCCGGCGTCAGGATCTCGCGGGCATAGGTGGGGGAAACCGCGACCAGCGCATCGCTGTAGGTAATACCCAGGCGAAGCCAGTTCGTGCCATCCACAATGCCTTGATACGCCATATTATGAATCGACAAGACCGAACGGACATTCTGAAAGAAAGGGTCGTTACGATAATCTTCCTTCAGGAAAACCGCCATGTTAGCAGTGTGCCAGTCGTGCAGGTGGAAGATATCCGGCTGCCAGTTGATCTGCTTTAGGAAGCTGAAGATGCCATGCCCCAAAACCTCGTAACGCAGGGCTTCAAAGTACGGCTGGGATTGTGGATATACTTCGTTGAAGCGCCCATATAGCTCCTCGTTGGCAAAAAAGTAGATTTTAACCTCACTGTTCGGCAACATGGCTTCATACACCTGAAGCGGGTAAGTGTGGCCATGCTTTTCAATCTGCACCCGAATCCCCGTATCAAACAAGGGATGGTCATCCTTCGAGATGCTGCCATAAAGCGGGATACAAACGATCACGTCATCGCCTTGTCGCATTAAGGCCTGAGGCAGGCTTCCCACCACGTCGCCCAACCCGCCGACTTTTGCAAATGGCGCGGCTTCTGCCGCACAAAACACAATTCTCATGATGCCTTCTATTGTAAATGGAAGCCGCCCAAATCCCAAGCTGAATGACTGGGTAATCTCCGCCTTGTTGACTAGCGCCCCTTTAACGGAAACCCAAACAGACTTGCCTGGTAAGCGAGATTCGAAGGCTTGAAGAGGATTAGCGCAGGGGTTTGGCTTGTAATGCCCGTTGGAAAAGCGGGATATCGATATTGCCGCCGGAAAGAACAATGCCGACTTTTTTCCCTTTATACCGCCCGCGATCCTGCAACAAGGCGGCAAGCGCCGCGGCGCCGGCCCCTTCTGCCACGTTATGGGTGGCGGTAAAAAACAAGCGAATGGCCGTCAGGATGGCTTCATCAGAAACCGTTACGACCCGTTCCGCGCCTTTCAAGATCATCGCCAGGGCTTGCGGATCGGGAATGCGACATGCCAGGCCATCGGCAATAGTTTGGGCCTGCTCCGTGGAAACGGGAACGCCTTTAGCGAATGACAGGGCGTAGGCAGGCGCCCCTTGCGTCACCACGCCAACAATCTTGGTTTTCAGGTTCATGGCGTCCCTTGCGGCAATCATGCCGCAAATGCCGGAACCCATGCCAATTGGGACGTAAACCGTGTCGAGGTCGGCAACGGCATTAAACAGCTCGTAACTGTAGGTTGAAACACCCAGAACCAGGTCCCGCTCGAAAGAGCGAATACGATGCAATCCCCGTTCTTCTGACAGAAACTGGGCATGCTCTACCGCCCCCTGGAAGTCGATGCCCTGTTCAACAACATTCACCCCCAAGGCGCGCATCGCAGCATTTTTCTCGAAGCTGTTGCCATACGGCACCACAATGGTAGCTTTTAAGCCCAGGCGTTTGGCCGCATAACCGATGCTTTGCCCGTGATTCCCGCGGGTTGCCGTCACGACGCCCTCAATATCCGGGTGGTTGCGTTTTAAGTTAGACAAATAAACCAGCCCGCCGCGAACCTTAAACGCCCCGACCGGCGTATGGTTTTCGTGCTTTACCCACGTTTCGCACCCTGCATAATGCGAAATAATGGGCCAGTTCAACTGAGGGGTAGGCAGCATCACAGAATGGATTTCTTCTGTGGCCTGTTCAATCTCTTGGAGGGTTATATCCAACATCGTTCCATCTTCACTCACATCTTTAACAGGATTGTATCTGATTGTGCCCACAAAGTTGACCCTTTCTTATTGGGAAACACGCATGTTCTATCATTGTGAACACGATTTGGGATTTTTCGTAACCTATGAAGAGAGGGTTTTGGCTTAACCCACGGTTTTGTAAATTTAGACCATCAGGGGATTTGACTGTATATGGTATTTGATATATCAATAGCTAGCTGAGGCGATCGCTTTTCAGCGGGGTAATTGCTTAAGGAGTTGGGTAAGAATGTTTTCATTAACCGGTATTGGTCATGGCGTGCAAGGCTCATTTGCAAAGCGCCTTCAAAAGCCGTCCCATCAAACTTTTAATTCATCACCATCGTCATTTCAAAAGCCCTTATCAGCCGATGTCCTTACCGTACGCTTCGGGCATGGGCAAACACCCTCCCTGGAACGACAAGCCGCCAATCTGGAGCGGTTAATCATGGCGGAGTATCGACAATCCCAGGGGCCAAATGCCCGCTTTCAACTCACCTTGCCCCCAATGGCCAGCACGGATAGCTTGGCCGTTCCCGATGCTCAGCGCCTGGCGGAAAATAAACGCACGTACAATCTGTTTACGGAGACATTCACGGAAATTCCTTGGACGGGGATTGAATGCAGCAACCCGGTTAACCGCATGAAGCAGCGCTGGTGCCAGATGAACCTGACCGGCCTGTACCGTTTGCCTGGGGAAAACCAACCCAGCACGTTGGAACAGCAAGTGGCCATGATGAAAAAGCTGCAACTGGAAAACCTGCGCCTGGGCATGCCGAACCACTTGATGAACCTGGATGATCCGGCATCGTTCGATATTTTTGGCAATGTACTCCACGCCTTTAAGCAGGCCGGCATTAAAATAAGCCTGGATATGCTGCACTTTGGCTTACCCGATGAGTTCAGGAACGACCGCGATCGATCCAAGAGCTTCTTCCTGAACCCAAAATGGCCGGAGTATATGGGCAAGTTTACCGAAGCCGTGGTGTCCCGCTATTACGATGACCTGGCTGCCATTACCATTGTTAATGAGCCTTATGTCACCAACATGTTCAGCAACGGGATGTGGAACGAGCATTTCCCCGGCTGGAGTACTGAAAAACGCCCGAAACCGGACTTTGACCATTTCTTTATCGAGCGCGCCATGTTAATTGCCAAGGCGGCTATTCTCTCCAGGACAGCCATCGAACGATATAAGCGGGACAACCACAAGCCGGACAAGGTCTTTATCCATAACGAAGCGTGCGAGTACCGCACGGATAACCCCGTATTCAACCAGTTTACCCGCTTCCTACCCAGCGATTTGATTTTGGGTGCGCAATGGCTGCTCAAGGGAGATTACAAGCAATCCGAAATGTACCGGGAGTTCCTGCACCCCAGGTTCGTTCGCCCAGGCCACCCGGAAGATGAAGCCAAGCTGAACGCCGGGCTGGATGAATTACGGAACATGCACCAGGGTTTTAGCCAGGAGTTTAACGGGAAAACCATGAAGACCGATACCGTCTTCGGGGTGGATTTTTATATGGTGAGCGAAGGCGGCAAGCTGGAAGGGGACAAGCCTTTACGCTACGATCGCCACGCCTATGCGGATGACCTGGCGAACGGCCGCCGCCGTGGATTTTACGGTATGGCGGTTGACTATTGGAACCGCTATCAACTGCCGATTGCCCACACCGAAACCAACATCCTGGGCATACGCGATAAAAAAGGCCGCAGACGGCCAAACGCATCCTACTGGCATCGCCAGCAGATACTGGAGCAAACCGCCTGGCGCCATACGGAGCGCATGATGCAGCAACGCCAGCCGGATATCCGGATGTGGATTCCGTCCCACAACATGTACAGCCTGTACGACCAGACAGCCTGGAACAAAGGGCTCAACGTGCGCATCGAAAAAGGCACAGTGGATCCCAATGGATTGGTGAAGCTGGATGGCACACTCCGCCCGTTTGCCAAGGAAGATTTACCGAGAATTATCAGATTCATTCGCAGCGGCGCCCTCCGCCACGCCACTCCGCTACAAC
>CALAJO010000003.1 GCA_937922745.1 uncultured cyanobacterium | reverse complement strand
GGTTGAGCGTGCTTTTGCCTGGTTGGGCTGGTTCAAGCGTTTGGAGATACGATTAGAAAACTATGTGAGCCGTTACAAAGCCTTCTGGCAACTCGCTTGCATTCGCATCCTGCTCAAATACTTACCGGACTAGTTCTAAGTAGCTCTTCCATATCAATAGTGACGGTAGGTATTATTTTTGCGCCAAACCGTTGACTGGGCTTGCTATGAGATGCCACTACCGGATTAAAGCCAATTCTTGTCATTTTTCTTTTCTCCTTGCTGATATAGTTTGGTTTGCAACATAAAAACCTGGCAAGACTTTTTTTTGCCTGGCAAAAAATGAAAAACCCAAGGTTTTATACTTGTAGAAGACATGTGGGAAAGTGAACCATGGAAAGAAGGGGTTGATATGTCACACAGCCGTGTACAGAAGAATTGCAAAACCCTGCTGCTCAGTGGTGTGCTGGATCGCATCAGCGAAAGCCAGGTGGAAACCCTGGAGATCCTCGCCGATGTGAACCAGATGACGCAGCTGATGACCAGCATGATGGAAGCCAAGTCCGGCCAGATTGTCTCGTTCGAAAGCGCGTTTGCCGACCTGTAACACCGGGTTTGGCGCTTATTGAATCTCTACAGATAGGTAGGGATGGTTTTGCTGCGAAGGATGGATAAAGGCGGATAACGGTTTAGGGAGGATGAATGGCGACACAGCTTTTTTTAACCAACACGGCGGACAAAAGCCAGAAAAACCTGGACAAGCCGCTACGGGAACGCATTAAACAGGCCTTAATGGAGATTATGACCTGCCCGCGCGGCAAGGGGGAAAAACTGTCCCAGCCGCTCACCATGGTGTATTCCCACCACATCAAGTACAAGGGCAAGGAGTTTCGCATTGCCTACCAGTACAGCGAGGAAACCGACTGCGTGGTGGTACTTCTCATCGGCCCACACGAAAACTTTTACCGGCGCGTCAAAAACCTGGTCTACGCCAGTTGAAACTCGCCTTTTTGATCTGGAAGGCTCAGATCGGTAAAGCCTAGTTTTTCATGTAACCATCTTAACGGTAATTCAAAAACAGCATATGCTCTTGTCAACTGGGTTACGTGGCTTTTTTTGTCTGCTTGCATAGCCATTGCTAAAACATCATCGGTGCAGGTTAGCATTTCTAAAGCGCCTTCCGGTTGGAGCGGATTACCTGCAACATAGCCCGCTACACTCCTAAAATCACTTAAATCGTTAATAAAATCCTGCTTTAGCCGGGCTTTGTATTCGATTACCCTGGCTGTGAGGAAGTTCTCCACGGTAGGGATGCTTATATTGTCCCGATTGCTGAGGGATAATAAGATAGCTCTATACAATGCTGCCTCGTAATACTCCAGCGCTCGAGCAGGCTGGGATAATTCGTCCTCAACCTTTGCACTTTGGATAGCATCCTTGTATTGCGTATCGCCCAGCATATCTTCCGGGACAGCATATTCCCGGCGTAAGCCCAACTGTTGATGAATCCGTTGCATGAGTTTGAAACTTTCCATAATTTGAGATTTGCCGGCCGTGAGCCCTTCAATCCGAGGCAGCATCCGTAACCCCAGAGATAAAGCCCTGAGCATGGGGCCGTATAATTGTCGCTTCGTAGGCTCATCAGAGGGAACGTTCAGTTGTTCCAAAGCCTGGTTAAAATAAGTGTGCATAGCGGTAATAGATTTTGTGACGGCCCGGATTTGGCGCATCAGCTGACGAGAGGAGTCATCATCGTCATCTGGCCTTAATTTCAATAAATTAACCACCGCCTCGCGATAGCTCAGCAGACCCAGGGATCGGTTCAATTGTCCTGGATCCTGTTTATAAAGGTCTTTCGCAAGCTTACGTGCCGCCTTGTATTGCCGGGTCGCATACTCAAAGTCCCTCCGCTTAAGGGCATTATCTCCCGATTGGGTGAGTAGCTTATATTGGTCGGCAGGCGTTAGCGCCCCAAAGCGAATCTCCAATCGTTCGGGTTGCACTGAACAGGATAAGGGCTGGCCTGCCTAAAATCCCGGTTTTGAAAGTCCCTTGGATACTGGCAGTGCTGGAAAAAGACCCACTTTCATTTACTAAAGCCCTCGTTAAATCGAATCAACACCCTTCAATAAACTCCGTAAGAGAATAAAATTGCCTCTGGCGGAAATTGCCAATACGTGACGTGAGGATCAATTTTTTTGCCAGGCATTCACGCTAAAGGTTGGGAAGGGGTATGACCTTGGATGCAGTCTGGCATAGGCTGTCTTCAATACCATGGCAAACTGGGGTGCGAGGTCTACAGCATCTTCCCTGACGTTACGCCACGCCTGATCCACACAACCCAATAAAATGGCATCATGCGGCGGGGGCTTAATCCGCAATGAGTAAAATGCATTATAAAAACCACCCAGTGCTTGTGATAACCAGGATTTTGCCTTGTCTCCCGTTGCCGATTTGCGATCCGGGTCATCCATTGCCAATTTGAAAATCCGAAAGGCCAATAATCCCAGGTTGCTCCATTCCTGGCGTTGTTCCGGTGATCCATCCAGGGCAGCGTAGGCTCTTTCCAGAAACTCGACTTCCGTATCCGCAAAGCCCAAGTCCGCTTCATGATTAGCTTTATCCAATAAAGCTTTCACGCGCGTATTTTGGGTTTCAAAACCAATTTCCGGATTGTTATCAACCGCATCCAGCTTATTAAACGACTCAATACACATATCCATTAATGTCCTTGTAAGTAGGGCATGTGCGGGGTTCTTCGGATCGAGCAGTAAAATACCGTTCAGCAATCCATGCAGCATCATGTATCTCAACTGGGTCTGCGCATCACGGTCATAAGGCAGCGCGCCATCCAGCTCATCAAAGCGGGCATACATTTTCGTTAAATGTACAAGCGGATCGCGTTTTTGCTGCACGTCGATAAAAGCGCGGGCATAGTCGAACAACCCTTGATAAGCGACTTGATAGATAGGATGAAAATTATTAGCGTTAATATATTGTTCTGCCTGGTCATAACGCTTTAAGGCCTTATCGTAAAGTTTTTCGTCAACCAGGTTGTATGCAGACGTAATCAGCTTGCTAAAATGTTCAAATCTTTCATCCTGGCCAAACCGTACAACATCTGCCGACGCTTGGCCAAAAATCCTGGTCGCCTTGTTCAATTCAGGAGCAGTTTGCCTAATAGGTCTTGGTGTAGAGCTATAGTATTTAAAGGGCTGAGAAAGTATCTTCATCGGTGATTTATTGTCCATTCACATGCCAGCCAGAATAAAAAACGGCCGGTTTCGAAAATTGAGTTGCTTGATTTAAATTTGCGTTCATAGTCTTTCGTGGCGTTCTCTCGCCCGAGAAAGGCCCAAATCAAATTACATAGTGCTTACAAATTCTTTGGAAATAGGAGGAAGAGAAACCTTGGGGAAGTCATCCCGCTTTAAGCCCATATTTTCGTGTAAGGCTTGCTGCGCTTGGGCGAATTGAACCACCTGTGCCGGCGAAACTTTTTTTGAGATTTTCCAGGCATCCCGCAGGCACCGCATCATGGTGGGGAAAGAGGCGCCTTCTTCAGTATGATAAGGAGTAGATTGACCCGCGATGCGAAAGGCCCCTAACATCATCTTAATCCATGTTTGTGCGTTATACCCCTCAACCTTGTTTGCTAGGTTGGCCAAGCGAAAAGCCACCATCCCTATTTTATCGAAATTCATTGTAACCAATTCTGAATTCCATAATGGAGCCAAGCGTATATATCTTATTGCATCGCCCTTATCTGGCAGAAGTTTATCATAAGCAAGATGCAGATACCGAGCCTCCATACGGTAGAATTGGAGTTTCGCTTCCCTGTCAGCATCTGCGATTAACTTATCCGGCAACGGCCTGTGAGTGGTAAGATCCATGTCCGAATCCGACTTGATGAGACAAAAGCGTTCCTCAACAGCAAAAGAGAGCTCAAGCATTTTTCCCATCAAATCAGCATGCTGCTCATTATCGGGGTTTAGTAGTTGAATGGCGTTGGGTAAAGCTTGGGCTAACGCTGCTAAGTTTTTATCTCCCCTTGCTTTTCTCCAATCCGTAAATTGAACTTCCAGATTAGGCAATGCCTTTTTGAAATGCCGCATCATTGCCTGCAAGTAAGGTAGTGGATCTTCCCCTTTTTTATGGGCGATAAAAGACCTAGCATACTGGAACAACCCTTTATAGACAGAGATGTCGACCGCTTGCAGCCCGATTTTTGCAACTTGTTTGTCCAATTTGTCGTACCGTTCCAGCGCTGTCAGGTAATCCTGGATATCAATGGCGCTGTTGGCGGATTTCATCAATTCCGTAAACCGCTCCTGCGGAGAAAGGGAACCGAACCTGGCGCTCACAAACATGTCGGCAGTAGCATGGGGCTTAGCTGCTGCAAGCCGGTTGTGCTGAATTAGGAAAGGCTTGAACGGACGTATTACAAGGTGTCTTGCAGCTTCATTGCATTCGCGATCCTTCTATTTCAGGGGCATCATAAAAAATTCGGTGATACCTCCGGCAGGCCGGGGTTGGAATACCCCATGCGATCCCTGATCCGGTTCATCATCGATAACAATGCCAGGCCGGTTGAATTCGGTGGAACATTATCAGAGATCAGCATGTCTAATGCCCTGTCACACGCAGCCAACATAGGGGTAAAATCCGCATCTTGTTTTTCATCATCGTCGTTGCTCATAAGTTGGGCATCGAAGAATGTCAGCATTTGTGCGAAGACCTTATGAGGATTTAAACCCTGCTTGAAACATAATTCACCCATTTTGAAAAGAAGCAAGCCGGCTTTCTCGGCATGCACACTATTTTCCAGCATTTGTCCAAATGCAGAGTAAGCTTTGTGATAATATTCCAGTGCGATTGCATCATTGCCTAAGGTTTCCTCTGTTTTTGCGGCATTAATTGCCCTAGCCTGCTTTTGGTTTTCATTAATAGAACTCATCCGGTAATTTTCTGATAAGATGCTGTGGTTGTGATTGAGAGTTGGAGGCGAATAGGGATGGGTTGGA
>CALAJO010000002.1 GCA_937922745.1 uncultured cyanobacterium | reverse complement strand
GTCGAACGGACGTTTGCCTGGATGGGAAAATTTAGAAAATTGGAAATCCGCTATGAACGATATGCCAAGTTCTATGAAGCCTTTTGGCAACTCGCTTCTGCCGTTCTGATTCTGAAGAGAATTACCGGATGAGTTCTAATTCGGCTTTTTGTTATCTTCAGGCAACTTATAAAGTAAAAGCAGGCTCTCCTATTTTAAAAAGCCAGGCTGAAGTATGGAGCCGAAATAAAAAATAATATTTTTGATAGATGAGTATGCAGCAGCACAGGTGAGATGATGAAAGACTTTTCCGCATTTAATATGGGCAGGACGCCATTGCCCCATAAAGAGTTGCCTGTAGGGCATAATGGACGGGTAGGCCCGCTGGCCAGGAGAATGGCGGCCGCAAGCATCGCCCTGGGCATTTGGGGGTGGACGCTGGGATATGCCTTTATTGCCTATGAGCCGCAGTATGTTTCCAAGGCCACGGTCATCATCCGGGACTCCGCCATAAACAAGCGCTACGTGGATACCGACTTTAAGGACGCCGTGCAGACGACTTCCTCTGCGGCGGCCAACCCGGTTTTAAATACCATGAACCTCTTAAAATCCACGCAGGTGTCCGACGCGCTTTACCATTACTTTGCCGAGGTGCATCCCAAAGAGTTAAAGCGAAGGCACATCCATAACAAACTGGACTGGGAGCTTTTCTACGGCGATGGGAGCGACTTTCTCAAATCCAAGAACCTGCCGGGAACCGATCTCATTTCCTTGCAATTCACCTGGCCGGATCCGTTTATGGCCCGCGAGGCGCTCGGCATTGTGCTGGAGGCTTTTCAGCATGCCAGTCTCAATATCAACCGCGCGGAGCAACATCAGCGCAGCCAGTACCTGGTTGATCAGGTGCAGCGGATGACGGGCAGGCTTGCGATGATTCGCCAGCAGAAAAGCATTTATAAGGAGCGCACCGGCACGGTTTCCCCGGAGCAGGAGGGCGTTAATATCGTGCAGGCGCGAATGGATCTGGAAAACCAGTTGAGCCGGGTCAAGGCGCAATCCGGCTCCAAACACCGGGAAAGCAGACAATTCGCCAGTGTACTGGGCATGTCCCCCGATGAGGGTTTGCAGGCAACGGCCCTGGGACAGAATGAAACGATGGCCAAGCTGCGCCAGCAGTATTATGACGCATCTGAAAATTATGCGCTGCTGACGGCCGCGCTGTCCGCGAAAAATCCCAAGGTTCGGGAAGTAAAGGCCCAGCTTGACCAGATGGAAAAAGACCTGTCCAACGAGATGAAGCGCTCCGCCGGGAACCATGGACAAGTGCCCATCATAATTGCGGATTCAACGCGCAGCGCCGTGGTGAACCAGATGGCGACGGCGCAGGCCGAGGCCAACGGGTTCGACGCGATGTCCGTGCCGATGGCGGCGAGGCTGGGCGAGGTGAACCGGCGGCTCCGGCACTTGCCACAGATTGAGGAGAACCTGGCGCAGATTGAGCAGGAGGAACGCGCCGTGAGCCAGGCCCTGGACGCGCTTCAACAAAAGGCCCTGGAGGCGCGATTCAAGGAAGCGGAAACCATGAGCAACGTGTTTGTGCTGGACGCGCCGCGGCAGCCCCAGGGACAGGAAGCCCCGACCCAAAAGCACATTCTGGCGATTGGATTGCTGATTGGCAGTTTGCTGGGGCTGATGACCTACATGCTGCTCAATCAAACCGTCTTTCAAACCCTGGCCCGGTTCCTGAACAACCGCCACTTCAACACCGATTGGCTGGGACGGCGGCGACACCGCACGGGGATGCCCGCTTCGTCATCGCATTATAATTAAGCGATCAGATGGTTAACCATTTAATAAGCGCCCCGCGTTTTGAGGACGGCGGGGAAGGTTTGCAGCAAAATCCACATATCCATTAATATCGACCAGCCCAGCAGGTAGTTCAGCTCCAATTGGCATAAATCCTGAAAGCCCAGGTTGGAGCGGCCTTTGATTTGCCATAACCCGGTAATGCCCGGCTTCACCAAAAACCGCATATTATAAGGGGATTCAAACAGGATGCTTTCATCCGGGGGTAGCGGCCGCGGCCCGACGAGGCTCATATTGCCCTGTATGACATTAATCAGCTGCGGCAGTTCATCCAGGCTGCACGCCCTTAAAAACGCGCCAAAGCGGGTCACACGCGGATCGTTTTTAATTTTGAAGAGGTTGCCCTGAAGGTTGGCCTGCTGCCGAAGCGCGTCGCGCTGGGCGTCGGCATCCACATGCATCGTCCTGAACTTGTACATATGGAAGGGTTCGTTATGCTTGCCGATCCGGAGGCTTTTATAAATCACCGGCCCCGGCGAGGTCATCTTAATCAGCAGGCTGATGATGAGAAAAACCGGCAGCAGGGCCTGGATCAACATTACAGCCAATAAAAAGTCCATCAGACGTTTTGCGCCTTGCTGCAATAAATATTCCCGCTGAAAAGACCGGGACAGAAAAGCAAATTCCAGATCCAGATCCTGCTCTTCCTGGGTCTGTTTTTTATGGGTATTAACGCCGGTAATCGCAGGCGAAAGCGTATCCACAGCCGACATAAGCCGCTCCTCCGAATGCTGATGATATTGCGTGAAACCATACGCCAAGCGAAAACCATGCAAAATTAATCACCTGATTAGATTCGCAAACATATCCTATCCAAGTGGTGAGCTAAAAGCAGGCTTCGCTTCACTTCATTAATTATTCCAGAGGCTGGTTTTTAGATTAGACGATGGTATTATATCAATAGGGATTTACGGGGATAGATATCCTTCTGGGGTTTTTAGCGCAATAGGATAAAGCGTTTCCAATCAAATTCCTTGATGATTCTCAAACAAAGGCCTCGGCTGCCCAAACCTTTAAGAGGCAATGCCTGAGGACGTTTATCCTTTTGAAATAATAATAACCGGCGTGATGCGGTTGTGATCGCTAATAAGTTTTTAATATTTTGTGGATTTCCCAAAAACGGCAGATTATACTGCTTTCAGTTAAGGCAAGTGTCTCAAATATGTTGTAAACACTCGTTGTTACCGCTTGTGTCCATTGATACAGGCCTGAATTTGGATATTAATTAAGAGGAATTGGATTGTAGA
Source organism: uncultured cyanobacterium (assembly GCA_937922745.1). Classification (GTDB taxonomy): domain Bacteria; phylum Cyanobacteriota; class Vampirovibrionia; order Vampirovibrionales; family JAGQHJ01; genus CALAJO01. The sequence continues at coordinate 8,625 of CALAJO010000002.1, read as the reverse complement.
TGAATAATTTGAAATCAAGGATCAATCTGCCGGGCTGGCGCCAAAAGACCGGCAAAAAAGTGTTTAGCCTGCTGATGGCGGGTTCCGTCGTGCTTTCCGGCATGCTGACGCCATTGTCGTCGCATGCGGCTGGGTTTGCGGACAGCTTGTTGCAGCAGTCCTGGAACAACTATAAATCCGTGCATATGGCCAACGGAGAGCGCGTCAAGTCCAGCTTTTATGATGGCACCATCAGCGAAGGCCAGTCTTATGCGCTGGGGAAGGCGCTTTTCCTGAATGATAAGGCAACCTTCGAGAAGGTCATCAACTGGACGCGCAAGAACATGAAGCGCCCGAACGATAACCTGATTGGCTGGCGATGGGCGCCTTCCGGCCTGGTAAGCACCAGCAACGCCTCCGATGCGGATGAGGACATCGCTTACTATCTTATCCTGGCCGGCGAGCGCTGGGGCCGTTCCGATTATACCAATCTCGGGAAGGCAATGATTAACGACCTTTGGCGATTGAACGTAAACAACGTGAAAGGCAAATACTATTTCAACCCCGGCACGGCCTCCGTCTTTCGCCAGAACAACCTGCTGACCCTGGACCCGTCGTACTTTGCGCCCTATATCTACCGCAAATTCGCCCAGGTCGATCCGGCCCACCCGTGGAATGAGCTTGCGAACAACATTTATCCCACGCTGGAGGCCTGTACCAACCTCACCGCCATGAAGCTGCCCCCCAACTGGTGCGGTGTGAAAATGGATACCGGCGTCATCACCTATTCCGATGTTCAGGGATCGTCCGCCCGCCATTTCGGTTGGGATGCCGTGCGCGTCTTCTGGCGGATGGGGATTGATGCGGCCTTGGGAAGCTCGCAGGCCAAAACCTACCTGAAGAACCACACCTACCTGATGGATTACTGGAACAAGAACAAGAAGCTGCCCGCCGGCTTTAACGTAGATGGCAAACCTTGGGACAGCGGCAACAACGCCAGTACGCTCAGCGCTATGCTGGCCCAATCGCACGTGTTAAACCCGGCCAATGACGAAGCGCTTTACAAGCAAACGCTGGGGCCGATGTACAACAGCCAGGGCTACTGGCAGAACAACGGTAACAACTTCCTCCAGGATATCGTTTGGTTTGGTATGTATGCCGTGAGCCTGCCGATCTCCGGTGGCGGAACAACCCCAGCTCCGGCGCCAAGCCCAACGCCAGCGCCTGAACCGGCACCAACTCCGCCCCCTGCGCCGCCTGCGGCCCGCACACCGGCAGCACCCGCTGAAGTATCCGTCGCCAAGGAGCTGCGCCAACGTGGCAGTGTTAGCCTACGCTACGCCAAGGTTAACTGGAAGGATACGTCAAATAACGAGAAAGGCTTTGAAGTTTGGCGCAGCACTTCGGCAACGACCGGTTTCAGACGGGTCAAAATCCTGAGGGCCAACACCACCAGCTTTGTGGATTCCCTGGGAAGAAACCCCCTGGCTACGGATCTGTATTATAAAGTCCGCTCGTACAACGAAAACGGCCCGTCGGCCTTTACCCCAACCGTTAAACTTCCCCGTTTCTAAGTGTAACGCTTAAACAGCAGCAAGCTACCTGATTCCCAGGTAGCTTGCTTTTTTATGTCCGACTCCCGCTAGCAATAGGCAAGGCGTTCTCACCTGCGGTATGATGATGCAGAAAACAGGAGGAATAATGATGGCACAGGCAACCTTTGCAGCCGGATGCTTTTGGGGTGTGGAAGCGGCTTTTCGCAGATTAAAAGGCGTAAAGGACGCCATCTGCGGCTATACCGGCGGCCATACGGAAGACCCAACCTACGAAGAAGTTTGTCGCAAGGACACGGGGCATGCTGAGGCGGTGCTGGTGGAGTTCGACCCGGAACAGATAACCTACGATGAGCTGCTGGAAGCGTTTTGGCAGATGCATGATCCGACCACGCTGAATCGCCAGGGGCCCGACATCGGCTCACAATATCGCTCCGCCATTTTTACCCATAGCGAGGAGCAGCAGCGACAAGCCGAGGCCTCCAAAGAAAATATGGATCGGAGTGGCCGGTTTCCTCGGCCGATTGTGACCCAGATTGAGCCGGCAGCAACATTTTACCAGGCCGAGGAATACCACCAGCGTTACTTCGAAAAACACCCACACCTGGCGTTCTTCTGCCACTAACCCTCCAGGCGGATCCGTTCAACCGGGTTTGCCGCAAGCGCATCCGCCAGTGGCCAGTCCCGGTGGTTCAGCACCTGGCCTTCCCGGCGAACGGTTTCAAGCGCTTCCAATGAAAGATCCGCATAGACCCAGCCCGGCTCGTTCCACCGGCCTTGCGCCAGGATGCCGTCATCGGGAAAGCCCCTGTCCACAGGGCCGTAAAACCCGGCAAAACCAAGGTTGACATCCACGGCCTGAAGCCAGTCCACATTCCCAATCAGCGGGGACTGGATAACATAACACTGGTTTTCCATCGCGCGGGCTTGGCAGGCGATCCGGACACGGTTAAACCCGGCCAGGGTATCCGTGCAGCTGGGCACAAGAATAATCTGTGCCCCTTGGCACGCCTGCCGCCTTGCAAACACGCCAAACTCGCTGTCGTAACAAATATTGATCCCGATGTTGCCCTGCGATGTCTCGAAGAGATGAAGCGTCGCGCTTGGCGAGAGAAACCATTCCTCCTTCTCAAAGCGGGTCATCATCATCTTTTCCTGAAACCCGGTTTCGCCGCCAGGCGAAACGAGGTAAGCCCGGTTGCGGTAGTCGCCGTTCGGGAGTTGTACCGGAAATGAGCCGGACAGGATATGGACATGAAATTGCCTGCTGAGCTGCCGGAACAATGCCACATAATCCGCGAGAAACGGCTGGATGGCCGAAAGCTCCTGCGCCAGGCCTTGCCGTTCTTCCAAAGGCACCAGGCCGGCCAGCGCCATTGCGCCATACTCCGGAAAAATCAGCAGCTTCGCACCCGCTTGCACCGCTTCTGTAACCCAGCGTGTCACCTCTGCGGCATAGGCATCCCAGTCCCGATGGAACGCGACAGGGTATTGCGAAGCCGCCACCCGAAGCGTATTCATTTAAGCCCCATCGACCGGGCGAAGCCAGAAAGCCATGGGTTTGGGGGTCTCCTGGATTTCGCCTAGCTCCTTCCAGGAGAAGGTGGTGGCAAGTTCCGGGTGCTTTTCATAGCCGCGTTTCTCCCAGAATCCATCCAGCGGCCGGTAATGCGCCAGCCTGCGGGAGTCATTCTCATCCCGCTCAACCGCGCAGAAACACGTATAATCAAAACGGTTCAATTCGTGGGCATAACGCTCCCGCTCATCGAAAAAGCGATGCCCGATGCCCTTGCCGCGGTATTCCGCTTGCAGGACGGATTCCCCGAAGTAAAAGAGGTTCTCCGGATGAAAGCCGTTTTGCAGGAACGGCTGCTTTACATCATCAGTCTCATACTGCATTGGCACGCCGGTTGCGACGCCAACAACCCGGTCATTGTCAAAGGCCAGAACGAACAAGGCTTCAGGCGCATTGGCATAGGTCGCCAGATAACGTGACTCGTAGTCGAAATCGCCATCGTAAAGATAGGGATATTCCCGAAAGACCTTGATGCGCAACCTCGCCAGCGTAGGGATGTAAGGCTGGACAGCCGCTCCCTTGACCCGTTGAATGGCAATCGATTCAATCATGCGCCTCACACACTTCTAACGCAACCTAATGCTCTTATTTTACCTCAGTCCGGCGAGTTGCGCGAATCAACTCCAGGATGCTAGTAAGTGGTATTAACGCGTTGGGGTGTAAACCAGCTTAAGATATAGGCAAGGGGAATACCGGCCAGGAACCCGCCCAGATGGGCCATGTACGCGATGCTGCTCTCATCGGAGCCTTGGGCCACGGCGGACATGGCATTGATGAATTGCAACACCACCCAAAACCCGATAATCCCCATCGCGGAAATCGTTCGCACCGTATCATGGTTGGAAAACGCGATTTTATGGCTGGGAAACAGCAACACATACGCGGCCAGGACGCCGGAAATCGCGCCGCTGGCCCCCACACTGGGAACAACGGATTGCGGGTTGAGCATGATATGGAATACAGTTGCCGCTAAACCGCTGAGCAGGTAAAACAGCAAAAACCGGTAAGGCCCGAAGGCGCGCTCCACGTTTTGCCCAAACAGCCAGAGAAAGACCATGTTGCCTAGCAAATGCGTGCTTCCCGCATGGATAAACAGCATTGTGATTAACGAGCCCCAGTAGGGAAACGGCAGGTACGGCGGCAAGTCCTGCGCCACATAATACTCCGCCGGTACAACGCCGTATTTGAACAGGTTGTATTGCAGCTCCTCGAAGCCTTGCGGTAAAACCCATGTCGTAAAAATCAGCACGTTCAGGATTATCAGCCCCCAAGTCACCCTGGCAAAGGGCTGAAACTCGGTTCGAGGCGTAGAAAGCGGATAAGACATATCAATGAAGCCCTTGTTTGTCTGCCAGTAATCTCAATCTATCATCAAGGCCAAGCGTTTCCATCTAACTAACTGTATAAAGTAAACATAGCCACAAGTATAGGAATGGGTCGCCGCCAGTCGGATCCAACAGAATTTGTTCTACAATCGTCAGGGTTTTCAGCGTTCATATAGATTCATTAATTTATGGCCTTCATCCCTTAACCTATTTGATTTTTGGGCGAATAGAACGAATAGTATAGCTACACACCCAGGTTAGCCCAATAGGGGAATACCAATGACATCTGCCGCATCTGCTGCACTAACGCCATTTACCAAGGCCGGGCGCGTTCTGGCCAAAGGCATCTCAAAGCTGTTCCCGGTGGATTCCGCCAGTCACTTCGAGATTGTCATCCATCGCGTGCATGTTCCCCGCCTGCCGGATGCCTTTGAGTCCCTGCGGATTGTACAGCTCTCCGACGTTCATTTTTACGAGTTCAGCTGCCCGGATTATTACCAGAGTGTGGTTGATACGGTGCATCGCCTCAATGCGGACCTGATCGTGACGACGGGCGACATTATTCATTACGGCCAGCATTACCTGGAAATGGGGCACGATTACCTGAAGCAACTGGTCGCACCGCTTGGAAAATGGTCCTGCATGGGCAACCACGACTATAGCGACGATTATAAAGGCCAAGCTGTGAGAAAGATGCTCACCGATTCCGGCTTTAACGTTTTGGTGAATGATGCCGCGCCGGTGGAAGTCGATGGCAAACGGCTCTGGCTCTCCGGTGTGGATGACTATGTGCTGGGCCGGCCCGATATCGACAAGGCCTACGCCAAGGTTGATCCCAACGAGGCCCACTTTGGCCTGATCCATAATCCCAAGTTGACGCCGCACATTATGAAGCAGCGGCATGTGCCGGATGTGATCGTGGGCGGGCATACGCACGGCGGGCAAATCAAGCATGCCCTGGTCAACTGGATCCACAACCATATCGTGAACCTGGACTACGAATACGGCTGGTACGATCTCCAGCGCGCCCAGCTATACGTGTCCAGCGGGATCGGCTCGGCAACGGTGGCCATTCACCACAACCATTTCGATTTTGCGCTCTACCCGTTCCGGATTAACACCACCGCGGAGATTGCCGTTTTTGACCTGACCAGCGAACCCTTGGAATCCCTGAATTAACCGGCTTCGAATCACAACCCTCGATGAATATGTTATGGTTGGAATACAATCGACAATGACGGTGATCACTTTGAAATCAACGGAAAAGGAGACCGGCCATGGCTCACGTTAAAACAATCGCATTATCCCTCACGCTTGGCGCAGTCATCTTCGGCGGAATACAGTTGGCAATGAATGCAGAAGACAAGACTTCCCGTTTTGCGCAACATGCCCAGGAAAATTTGCTTCTGGCCTGCGGCGATCACGACTGTAGTGACGGCACTTGCGGTAAGCCGGAGCCAAAACCGCAACCCAAGCCCGGCAATTAGTGCGTTTACCGGGACGAATGGACGTTTCGTTCCAGGATCCGCCCCACGGTTTCCAATAACTGCTTGGGCTCAAACGGCTTAATCAGAAAATCCGACGCGCCGGCGCGGATGGCATTCAGCACCGCGGGGGCCTGGGCCATGGCCGAACACATCAGCACGCGGGCATGGCCGTCCCATTCCGTGATTTTCTTCAGGGCATCCATGCCGTTCATTTTCGGCATCACGATGTTCATAATCACCAGATCCGGCTGCTGCTGCTGGTACAGGCTAATGGCGGACACGCCATCCTCGGCCTGCCCGACAACGACATAGCCGGCGTTAATCAGCGTATCACGGATTAATGCCCGCATATAGGCGGTATCATCAACAATCAGAACCCGTTTTGACATGGTTAGCCGATGTCGAATCCCGGTTTGGGCAGGGTGGTAATGGCGGATGATCCCAGGCCGGGAATGGATTTTAATTCAAAATGCCCTTGCAATCGCTCTGCCTGGGACTGCACGATATGCAGCCCGATGCCCAGCCCGGTTTGGGCGCCTTTAAGCGAGTAGATGGATGTCTCCATCATCGTATCTTCTGCTTCCCCCTCATCCGTTTCAAAAATTTCCGAAAACGCCGCAAGGACGCAATCGATTTCATCCGGCTGATGGGCTGTGCCCGTCCCGTCATCGGAAACCGTAATCACGATGCCGTTTGGCGTGATATCCGCTGCCAACTGAATGGTGCCCGTGGGGGTTTTGCCCAGTTTTTTACGCACCGTGGGCCGTTCGATGCCATGATGAATCGCGTTGCGCAACAGATGCACCAGGATGGTTTGAACGGGTGTAATCGCGTGGCGTGGAATCAAAACCGCTTCCGATACCTGGATGTCAATGGCCACATCCTTGTACGCCGCCTGCGCTGCCTGTCTTATCCAGGGCACAAAGCCTTGGAAAATCGTTTCAATGGGAACCTCCTGGATAGGACTCGATTTTTCAGCGGCTTGAACGGGGGGAGCCATGTCCGCCTCCAAAAAACGAACCCGGTTCATCAACGCCTCAACCTGGGCGAACGCCTTGCTTTCAACACGGGCGGCGTCCTGCTCACTCTCCAGCCTGGAAACGGCTTTAAACTCGTCCGACAGGGTATGCAGCCGGGGTAGAATCTCTGCCGTAACGGCAGATGAGGGCAGCGCCTGTGCGCTGAGAAACAGTTGCTCCAACTGGGCAGCATACTGTTCCAGGTGAGGGATACCCCTGACCGCCGCGAGCGCTTTTAAGGTATGCGCAGCCTGCAACCCTTGCATAATGGTTTCATCCGAATGGCTGTCCTGCCGAATCTCCTGGAATATCCCTTTCAGCACCCGCTGGCATTCCCGAATATCCTGCTCCAGCAATTCAGAATGATTCCAATTCATATCAAAACTCGCTCTTTTATGGCCGCAATACCGTTATTATAGCGGCGGGCGAGTTTGCTTTACTCCTGTGGTTGCTGGAGTTTTCCCCGGATAGGTTAACCGTTTTTGGATTGCGGTTTATCGGTAATGTTTTTTGCCGTATCTTCCCGGCTGTTAATTTGGGCTTGGGCCTCTCTGGGCTTGTCGCTAAAAGCCGTCTTCGCCGCGGATTCCTTATCCGTAATCTTCACCTTGTCTGCATCCGTCATGGTTTATCCCTCCTTTATCCTGCGTGTTGCTTCAGTATAACGGCCCTCACCGGCATCGGCTATTCTCCGGCTGTCCAAAATCCGGCTTTCTCGTTAGCCTCCATTCAAACATGGCTCCTATCGGATTGATTATTGCAAAACGCCCGAAAAGGGCAGATGTGGCCTTTATCCGGCTTTTATTCAATTGTCCAAACCCTTACAGGGTTCGCCCATTCGGCAATTTGGTGTAACAATTTGTTAACATCAGAAGCGGGAAGGATTGCGGAAGTCATTTTTCGATCTAATATACTACTATCAAAGGTTAGTAATACCTCAAACGCAAAACCAAATTTCATTTTCCCCCTCACTCCCAACCTAAAATTGAATTCCCCTCTCCTCGAAAGATGAGAGGGTTTTTTTTGGGAAACCCTCAACCAACCATGATACCCAAGAGGCTGTTTAATAAAAGTAACAATTTGCAACGTTTTGAGTCAGGAACATCCTTTTATATTGAGAAAATCTGGACACAAAAAGCCGGTTTAATTTGTATGAGGGTTCGCATTGCAATTGCCCAACATCTCATGTAAAATCCAACTGTTCCCGAAACGCCGAAGTGGTGGAATGGTAGACACGCATGTTTCAGGTACATGTGGCGAAAGCTGTGCAGGTTAAAGTCCTGTCTTCGGCACCATATCAAGTTGTAAAGCATCCTCATCATAAGGTTAGGATGCATTTCTATTTATAATAGCCTTTAAATAAATGAAAACTTTCTAGACAATCGTAGTACCTAATACCTTTTGGGTATCTTCATAATCAATTATGATTTCAACCTCAAATTTTCGTTTGTCTTTAAGTATGGTACTAGCTTTTCCCACTTGCGCTATAATGCCATCACTCGTTGTATATTCATAAGCTTTAGATATTGGAACAATCTCTTCTTCTCTAGAACTCATCCGGTAATTCTCTTCAGAATCAGAACGGCAGAAGCGAGTTGCCAAAAGGCTTCATAGAACTTGGCATATCGTTCATAGCGGATTTCCAATTTTCTAAATTTTCCCATCCAGGCAAACGTCCGTTCGACA
>CALAJO010000001.1 GCA_937922745.1 uncultured cyanobacterium | reverse complement strand
AAACCAGGAGTACGCAAGAAATGGCTTCGTTCGTCCATTTTTTCAAACCAAGGGGACGCAAGAAATGGCTTCGTTCGTCCATTTTTTCAAACCAAGGGGACGCAAGAAATGGCTTCGTTCGTCCATTTTTCAAACCAAGGGCACGCAAAACTGGAGGACGAACATCACCAGAAAGTCCCCTCTCCCACGCAGTGGGGGAGAGTTAGGGTGGGGGTACTCTCAAGCCCACGCTACAGCGGAAAGAACTGCGAGAACGCCGCCAGGATTGGCGCCTCGAAAAAGATCATCAGCAGGGCGGCCAACACGATGGCCGGGCCAAACGGGAGGTATGTCAGGCCGGAAGGCAGATCCTGGGCCAGGCGCAAGGCCTTCATCGCGCAAAAGATGGCTACGCCGCCCAGCCCCAATGTCAACAGCATCAGCAGGCCATTCCTGGGGATGGCGTACTGGAGCAAGTAAGGCAGGATGGCGCATGCAAACCCGAGCCCCATCAGCGCCAGGGTTTTGTAGGCCCTCGCCTGGAACCACTGGAACACCAACAGCGGAATCCCCGCACACACCTGGATCAGGAAACTGAGCATGAAGACAAACAGCATGACTTTAACGCCGAAGAAAGACCCGATGCCCATCAGCAGGCGGGTATCTCCTTCCCCAAAGCCGGGTTTCCCTACCAGCAGCTTGCTAACCAGGTTAAGGACAAAAAAGATGAGGAACGCGCCAAACACGGCCACCAGCGCAGAAACAAAAATATACGGCACCGTCATCGACGAGTGCCAGAAAGGGATTTGCACCTCTCCGGGCACATTGCCCAGGTTAAAGTACGCGTAGATAAACCCGAACGGAATCAGCCCGATCGAGTTTACATCGAAGATATAATGCTCCCGAAAGTCGGTGATCAGAATGACCATGAAGTTGAATATCAGGTAAATCAGGAACGCGGCTTGCCAGGTGGCTCCAAATTGGAGAACGGCCGCCACGACCAGCAACCCCGTCAGCAGCTCGATAGCCGGGTATTGCCAGCTAATGGGGCTTTTACAGCTTCGGCACTTGCCCCGCAGCAGCAGCCAGCTCAACACCGGGATATTGTCATAGGGCTTAATCTTCTGGTTGCAGCTATAGCAGTGGGATCCCGGCCAGATGATCGATTCTTCCCGAAGGAAGCGCAGGCCAACGACGTTCAAAAAGCTGCCCATCATCGCGCCAAGGAAGAAAATCACAAACCAGGTCAGCGCCATCTATACCAAATCCACCTGCTCGCTTCGCAACACGCCATGCAGGATATCCAGGGCCTTTCTCAGCCGGCGGCTCACCTGCATCTGCGATATCCCAAGCGCTCGGGCGATCTCCATCTGGCTCATGTCATCGTAATAGGTCATTTTAATTACTTGCCGAAGCTCGTCCTTCAGGTTGGCCATCGCCTGATCCAGCAGCAGCTTGTCCTCCTGGTTCTTCAGGAACGCGTAATACTTGTCGTCTACCAGCCGTTCCAGGTACATGGATTCCTTGTTGACCCCGTCCGAGTTGGTCAGGAACTGGTCCAGGGAAATCAGCGTCCGGCGGCGCTCGGCCATCCCCAGGTCGGACACTTTGTGAACCGGGCATTCCAGCTCATCGGCGATTTCCAGGTCGGTCGGGGTGCGGCCCAGCTCCTCGGTCAGGCGCTGCACAATCTGGTTCATCCGGTAATACAGCTCGTACATCTGCCGGGGCGCCTTGATGACATTGGCCTTGTCCCGCAGGTAATGCCGAATCTCCCCGGTGATGAGGTAGGTGGCGTAAGTCTTGAACTTGCTCCCCGCCAGCGGGTTAAACTTGTCGAACGCCTTGATCAGCCCCATGCACCCCACCTGGATCAGGTCATCCACCGGGTCGTTGCTTCTGCGGGCCAGGCCACGGGCAATCTTTTGCACATAGGGCATGCAAACCTGCACCAGCCGGTTTCTCAAGGCATCCTTTGCGGCCTCGTTGGTTTCCACCATATAATCGTGGAGCAGGGCGTCAAAGGCCTCGGTAAACACCTCATCACGATAAGACACGGCGCGCCGCCTTGTATCGAGGGAACGGAAGCTCTGGGGTGTAGGCTTTCAAGGGGTTTTTCTCACTCTTATCCTGTCGACTCCGCTTATGTAAAGAAAAAGGAAGCGGGCAGAACATCTTTCAACCGCAGGCAGACCGGGTCTGTCGCAGGCTTAAGGGCATTATAACATTTTCGCTAGTGGTTGATTTCCTTTGTTTATCGTATAAAACAAGTAGAATCACGGAAGGATAAAAAGGAGTTTATTCTTGAACCAGGTTGCGCCAGCCAGCCCCAGCAAAAAGAAAATCCTGATTGCCGAACACTCCGGCTTTTGTTATGGCGTCAAAATGGCGGTCGATAAAGCGTTTGACTTGGCCACAACCAGCGAAAAGCCGGTTTATGTGCTGGGCGAGCTGATTCATAACCCCCAGGTGATTGACAAGCTGAAGGAGCAGAACGTCAAGACCGTCAAGTCCATCGACGAGATTCCCGCCGGCAGCGCCTGCCTGATTCGCACCCACGGCGTGGATCCGGAGCATATCGATTCCGCGGAGGAAAAGAACATCGACGTCTCGGACGCGACTTGCCCCGACGTTCGCCGAGTGCAGGAACGGGCGCTGGAACTGGCCCGCGATAACTATACGGTTGTGGTGGTCGGAAAAGAGGAACACCCGGAAATCATCGGGATTATGGGCCACTCCAAGCGAATCCCCGGCTCCAAGGTCGTCGCGGTCAATTCCCCGGACGAACTGGAAGCTGCCCTCGAAGGGCTTCCCAAGAGCCGCATCGGGATTGTAACCCAAACCACGCAACTGGAAGACACCTTTTTCCAGGTGGTTGCCAAAGTCGCGCGCTTCGCCCGCGAAATGAAGGTTTATAACACCATCTGCCCGGCCACGTTTAAACGCCAGACCGCCGCTGAAAAACTGGCGCATGACGTTGACCTGATGGTGGTGATTGGCGGCAAGAACAGCTCCAATACCACCCACCTGGCAGAGGTTTGCAGAGATGCCGGCACGGAAGCCGTCCACGTCGAGACCGTGGAAGAAATCATGAATCATCCGTTACTGGCCCAGGCCGAAGTGATTGGCGTAACCGCCGGTGCTTCCACCCCGGACTGGCTGGTGCAGGAAGTGATTCAATACCTGGAATCCCTTAACTAATCACACGTTATAAGAAAAGGAGATTGTATTTAGTGCCCGTTACTGTTTTTGAAAGAGAAGAGCATGGCGAAATGCAGCAAGCGTTTGCCGCTCTGTTGGAAGAAAGTTTCAATCGCAGCCTGACCCCCGGCAACGTGGTGGTCGGCGAGATCATCAAAGTGGATAAAGACCACCTGGTCGTCGATATCGGCGGCAAGTGCGAAGGCCTCGTTCCCTTTAAGGAGCTGCCTTACCTGGATAAGTCCGAAGAGCTGAGCGACCACTACAAGCCCGGCACGGTCCGCGAGTTCTACATCATCAGAGACTTTGATGAAGACAACTACTTCATGCTCTCCCTGAAACGTGTGGATATGGTGAAGGATTGGGATGAACTCAAGCGCCTTCACGAGGAAAACGAAATCCTCAACGTCTATGTTTGCGGCACCACCCGCGGCGGCGTCCTGGTTCAGGCCCTCAGCCTCAAAGGCTTCATCCCGGCCAGCCAACTGCGCATCGCCAAAACCCTGGAAGAGTTGGTTGGGCAAACCATCCCCGCCAAGCTGCTGGAAGTGAACAAGAGCAAGAACAAGCTCATCCTCAGCCACCGTGCCGCCGTGTTCGAAGCACAGGCCGAGCGTCGCGCAACCACGTTGAGCGCCTTGACCGAAGGGCTTGAAGTGGAAGGCGAAGTCGTTAAAATTACCAACTTCGGCACCTTTGTGGATATTAACGGCATTGACGGCCTGCTGCCGCTGTCTGAAATCAGCTGGCGCCGTCTCAAGCACCCGTCCGATGAACTGGCCCTTGGCCAGCGCGTCAAGGTTAAAGTCCTGACGATTGACCGCGCCCTGGAGCGGATCAGCCTCAGCATGAAGCGTCTCTCCCCGGATCCGTGGGAAATGGTGCTCAACCACTTCAAGGAAGGCGACAGCGTTACCGGCGAAGTCTCCAAGTTCCTCAACTCCGGCTTCCTGGCCGAATTGCAACCCGGCATCGAAGCGTTTTGCAGCTACAACAAAATCCCCCGAGACCAACTGATGCAAGGCGAAAACCTGCCCTTCAGAATCGTCTCCATCGCTGCGCTGGATCGCCGGATTACCCTGGAACCAGCCTCGAACAACTAAGTTCGAATTGCAAATTCAAACGGGGGCTTTTTCAAGCCCCCGTTTTTCAGTTCTTGGGAATTGCGGCTACCTCAAGTTCAAATATCTCTCTCAGCCTGTCCGGCGTCTGGGCGCGCATCCCTTCAAACAACTCCGACAGGCCAATTCTGCGGGCGTTCAATTCCATTGCCCCGGCAAACGGATCCATATCCTCAGCCGTAATAACCGCTTCTATACTTTCGGCCCTGGTTTGCAATGCCTTCTTTAAAATCAGTTCCGGCGTCACTTCCGGCCCCTGGTAGTTGATTTGTCTCAATACCTTACGGAACTTAACCGCTAATGGCGATTGCAGATGTTTTTCCATCAACCCTAAAATGCGTACCCGCACCAGATCCTCGGCTTGCGCCTTTGTTTTTCGCCCTCTGATAACCACTTTGCCGGTTTCTGTATCCAAATGCCCATTCTCTTTCAGTTTTAAAACGGCCCGGGCCATCTCCCGGATGTAGCGCTTGGCGAATGCCCGCCTCAATTGCTCCGGCTCGGTCCCTTTAGCGGATAAAAATAGCGCCATCTCCGCCCGGATGGCCTTCAAGGATATCCTGCTCGCCGGCGCCTTGGGCGTAAAAGTATCCGCAGAAACCCCTTCAAACCGGGTCGTTTCGGGCAAAACAGGGTGCCTATGCATCAGATTGGAAGGTGCAACGTATCTGGACAAGGATCGTATCGATGCAATGGTTGTCATTATACCCCCATCATTCTTTAATATCGGGCCTCTACAACTCATGTCATATCACAAAAGCGTTACGTTTTTGAATCAGGGGGTTGTGTAAGCTATAATGAGGCGCAAGCTTGACACACTGCCCCGACATCACAAGGGTGGACGATAGGAGAATCGCGTGCTGAACAAGATTTTGATTGCCATTCTGCTTTTCTTTTTTATGGTGGGTGGTTACGTGGCCTATACCGCGGTAACGTTGCCAAACGTGCGCCGGGCTTTGGAAACCGGGGTGGAACCTTCGCAAACCTCGCAGGTTTTTGCGCGCGACAATTCTATGATCATGGCGTACGGGAAATACCAGCATAAGCCGGTGCCGTTTGATGATATCCCGCCGACCCTGATAGAAGCCCTTTTGGCGACGGAAGATCGTCGGTTTTACGACCATAAGGGTGTTGATCCGTTCGGGATTATGCGCGCCCTGGTAATGAATGTGCGCTCCAAAGGCGTTCGCGAGGGCGGGAGTACGCTCACCCAGCAGTTGGCCCGCAATATCTTCCTCTCCAACGAGCGATCCATTCAGCGCAAGGTGAAGGAAGCCCTATTGGCCATCAAGCTGGAGCAGCAACTAACCAAAGATCAAATCCTGGAGCTGTACCTCAACAATATCTACTTCGGCGAAGGTGCTTACGGCGTCGGGGCGGCCAGCAATATCTATTTCGGCAAGAAGCCGCAGAACCTGACGAAGGCGGAGAGCGCCCTTTTAGCGGGATTGCCGCAAGCGCCATCGCTGTATAACCCGTTTGCCAACCCCGGCCTGGCCCGAAAGCGCCGGGACGAAGTTATCGATAACCTGGTGGAAACGGGCAAGCTGGATGACGTGGAAGCCAATATGATGAAAAGCCAGTCCCTGGCCCTGAACCAGGCTGGCCGAAACCAGTCATCCTCCGATAAAGCCCCGTTTTTCAACCGCTTCGTGATTCGTGAAGTCAGCGAAATGATGGACCTGGACGAGCAACAGTTCTGGCAGCAGGGCATTAAAGTTTACACCACGCTGGATCCTCGGGCCCAGCGCATTGCGGAAACCCAGGTAAAAAGCTTAAGCAACGCGTACGGCCGGACTGGGAGAAAACAGCAAGCCGCGCTTTTTTCCCTGGATAACCATGGCCGTGTGATTGCCTACGTCGGCGGCAAGGATTTCTCCGTCAGCCAGTTCGACCGGGTTTCGCAGGCCCGTAGGCCGGCAGGCTCGCTGTTCAAGATTTTCGTATATGCGACTGCCCTGGAAAACGGCTTTTCCCCCCTCACCGTCTACCGGGACGCGCCGGTGGAATTCGGGGATTGGCGCCCACAAAACTACGATAAGCGCTATCACGGCTATATGACGCTGGCCGAAGCCCTCGCCAAGTCCAACAACATTATCGCCATCAAGCTGCTGAAGGATGTGACACCGGAAGCCGTCATCCAGACGGCCAAGAAGATGGGGATCGACTCCTCCATGCACGCGGGCCTTTCGCTGGCCCTGGGCGCCACGGATGTTTCCCTTCAACAGATGACAACCGCCTTTAGCGTCCTGAGCAATAACGGGGTTTATGTCGCCCCGTACGCCATTGAGAAAATCGTGGACAGGGATGGCCGGATCATCTATCAGCACCGCCCGGAGCGCCGCCCCATCATGCAGCGTGTGCCGCGTGATACGCTGGTAGCCATGATGCAGGGAGTCTTGAAATTCGGGACGGGCAAAGCCGCAGACTTTGGCCGGGCCGCTGCCGGGAAGACCGGTACCAGCGATGATTACCGAGATGCCTGGTTTATCGGCTACACCCCGGAGATGACAACCGGCGTTTGGGTGGGGAATGACGACAATTCAAAGATGAGCGGCATCACCGGCGGCTCTATTCCGGCCCGGATATGGCGCGCCTATATGTCAAAAGTGTTGGGAAGTGTCCCCAAGCGGGATTTTGACCTGGCCTATGGATTGCCTTTGGAAGAAAAGGATTTCTTTGTCTATAACCTGGAAAACCTGAGCGCTTCGGAAGAAGGGGCGCGCAAGGCCCACGGTTCCGGC